>JANOOW010000196.1:0-13100 GCA_031421555.1 Hyphomicrobiaceae bacterium
TTTGGCCGCGCGCTGGCACCCGTCGAACAGGCGATCGGGCACTGGCGCACGTTCATCAAGGCACAGGAAAGCTACGCGCGCCTCGACGATCTCCTGCGCAAGGAACCCGAGCCGCCGGTGAAGACCGCGCTTCCAGCACCCAAAGGCGAACTCGAAGTCAGCGGTCTACGCGTTGCCGCACCCGACACGCGTCAGCTCATTCTCTCCAACCTCAACTTCGAAGTTCATCCGGGTGAAATGCTCGCGGTCATTGGCCCATCGGCTTCGGGGAAATCGACGCTGGCACGCACGCTTGTCGGCTTATGGCCGCCTTTCGGCGGCTCGATCAAGCTCGATGGCGCACGGCTCGACCAATGGAGCCAGGAAGACCTCGGTCAATACCTGGGCTACCTGCCGCAGGACGTCGAGTTGTTCGCAGGCACCGTCAAAGAAAATATCTCGCGCTTTCGCGATGACGCCATCGACGAGACCGTGATCGAGGCTGCCCAGATGGCGCATGCGCATGAAATGATCCTAGCGCTGCCGCAGGGCTACGACACGCAGCTCGGCAACTACGGCACGTACCTGTCCGCTGGACAGCGTCAACGCATCGGCCTTGCTCGCGCTCTGTTCGGCAATCCAGCCCTCGTGGTACTCGATGAGCCGAACTCCAATCTCGACCGGCTCGGCGACGAAGCACTCGCGTCGGCTGTCAACGGCATGAGAAAGCGCGGTCAATCCGTCGTGTTGGTCTCGCACCGCGTGCAAGCCATCGGTCAAGCCGACACGCTGCTTTACATTGATCGCGGCATTCAGCGCGCATTCGGCCCACGCAACGAAGTGATGAAACTATTCCAGGGCCAAAGCATCAGCGGGGCGCCTCAGCCCAGGCCAGATGCGAACGGTAAGGCCGATGGCGCAGCCCCCGCCGCCGCCTTGGCTTCCTGAAAAAGAACGAGACAATAAAGTGTCGAATCTAGTCGCCCTGAACGCATCGAGACCGGCCAAGAGCGCACTTCGCGCGCTCGCGCCAGCGCCCGCCGGAGTGGAATGGCATGCAACGGAGCATTGGATCACCATCGGCAACCGCACCGTCTACTGGTTGCTCGGCGGCTTGATCGTCTTCATGGCGTTCACCTCGATCAATGGTGCCGTAATCGCGACGGGCACCGTGACGGTCGAGAGCAACTATAAGTCGATCCAGCACTTGGACGGCGGCATCGTTGCCAAGATCCTTGTTCGCAACGGCGACCGGGTCGCGCAGAACGACGTGCTGGTGCGGCTCGACGACACGGCCGCTCGAACAAATCTCGCCGTCGTCAAGGGACGCATCAACGATCAGCTGGTACAGCAGGCGCGCCTTGAAGCCGAGCGCGACCGGGCATCAAAAATTCAGCTGCCGCCTGAAGTCATGGCGAGCGCGTCCGAGCCTGCGCTTGCGAAGATCATCGCCACACAAACGTCGTACTTCGAAGCACGCCGCGCTTCACATTTCGGCGAGCTTTCGGTCTTGAAGCAGCGGCTCGAGCAATTGAAAGCGGAACGTGGCGGCATCGACTTGCAGCTGTCGACGCGCACGCGCGAGTTCGACATCACAACGCAGGAACTCGCAGGCGTTAAACCGCTCTACGAAAAAGGCTTCGCCAACCAACAGCGCTACGGCGGTTTGCAGCGCGATGCGGCGCGCCTCGAGGGTGAAGTGGGCCGTCTCAAGAGCGATCACCTGAGAACCCTCGGCGCGCTTGCCGAAGCGGAGCTCAAGATTTTGCAGAGCGACAAGGACTACACGCAGACTATCGTCGACGAACTGAAGAAGGTGCAGGCAGCGCTCGCCGAGCAGGAAGAGAGCCGCACGGCGCTCGCCGACAAACTCGATCGCACCGAGATCAAATCACCTCGCGCGGGACGCGTGCACGCACTCGCCGTACACACCGAAGGCGGCGTAATCCAGCCGGCCAGCACGATCCTTCAGATCATTCCCGATGGTGAGAAGCTGATCGTCGAGAGCCAGCTTCTGCCGCAAGACATCGACAAGGTGTTCAAGGGACAGACGGCGAGCATCCGCTTTTCGGCGTTCAACGCGAAGTCGACGCCGAGGCTAGACGGCACCGTCGTCAACATCTCGGCCGCCCAGATCACGGACAACCAGAATAAAAGCTACTTCACGGCGCAGATTGAAATCTCGCTGGAAGAACTGAAAAAACTCGGCGCGGGCCACGAGTTGAAGCCCGGCATGCCTGCGGAAGTTTATATCGAGACGTCGTCGCGCTCTATCCTCAGCTACTTCCTGAAGCCGCTTGGCGACATCATGTCGAGGACTTTCCGGGAGAACTAGCGGGCGTCACGCCCTCGCTTCTTCGACCGCGTGGCAAGCCACGGTGCGGCCACCATACGGCAACGCCTTTGGGACCTCTACGCGGCAGCGTGCGGACGCTAGCGGACAGCGCGGGTGAAAGGCGCAGCCAGGCGGTGGACTGATCGGATTTGGGATCTCGCCTTCCACCATCTTGCGCGGCCGGCCGCTCATTTTAAGATCAGGCACAGCGTCGAGCAGCATCCGCGTATAAGGGTGGCGCGGGTTCTGGAATAGTTCGGCGGATGGGGCGGTCTCGACCAGCCGGCCCAGATACATGACGCCGATCCGCGTCGCCATATGCCGGACCACCGCGAGATTGTGGCTGATGAACAAATAGGTCAGCCCCAAACGATCCTGCAAATCCCGCATCAGGTTGAGGATCTGCGCCTGCACCGACACATCGAGCGCCGACGTCGGCTCATCGCACACCAGGAACTCGGGGTTGGATGAAAGTGCGCGCGCGATGCAGATGCGCTGACGCTGACCGCCAGAGAACTCATGCGGATACTTCTGCATATCGGCGGGGTCGAGACCGACCAATCGCAGCAGGTCGGCGACCTTCGCCTCGGTCTCGGCGGCATCCTTCGACAACCCGAACGCCTTGATCGGATCGGCGATGATCGCGCCCACCCGCCAGCGCGGATTGAGACTGGCGTACGGGTCCTGGAATATCATCTGGATGCGGCGGCGCAGTGCCGTCATATCGCTGGCGCTGGTGCCGGCCCACATGTCGTGGCCATCGATCATGACGCTGCCCGACGTCGGCGGCAGCAGCCCCACCACCATCTTTGCGACCGTCGATTTGCCGGAGCCCGACTCGCCAACCAGCGCGAAGGTTTCGCAACGCCCGATTTGCAGATCGACGTTTTGCACCGCCTTCAGCAGCGAGCGGGGCTCGCGCTCGATGATCCGGTTGAGCCAAGGTTTCGACACGTCGAAAATGCGCGAAAGGTCATTGACTTCGACCAGCGGCTTGGAGGCGGCCGGCGTTACCGCCTTCACGTCCATCGTTGCTGCCGTGACATCGCTCATGACTTAGCTCCAGCAGGCGACGTTGCAGGAGCCTTCTCCATCAGCCAGCAGGAGACTTTCGACCGGTCGACTGGAATTGCTTCGGGCCGCTCTTCACGGCACCGCGCGAAAACCTGATCGCAACGAGGATTGAACGCGCACCCCTTCGGAATGGCATTCAGCCTCGGCATCGAGCCTGAGATTTGCGTCAATCGCGCGGCGTTGCCCTCGAGCGTCGGAATGGAGCCCATCAGCCCGCGCGTATACGGATGGTTCGGCCGCTGGATGACATCGCGCACCGGGCCAATCTCGGCGATGCGGCCGGCGTACATGACTGCGACCCTGTCGGCTGTCTCGGCAATCACACCCATGTCGTGGGTAATCAGCATCACCGCCGTGCCGCGATCTTTGCACAGCCGCTTGATCAACGCGATGACTTGCGCCTGGATGGAAACATCGAGCGCGGTCGTTGGCTCGTCGGCGACGATCAACTCCGGTTCGGCAGCGAGTGCGAGGGCCAGCACCACACGCTGGCGCATACCGCCGGAGAACTGATGCGGATAGCTGTCGATCCGATCACTCGCGCCTTGGATGCCGACCTCGAACAACAGATCGATCGCGCGTTGCCGCGCCTGCTGTTCGCTTAACGGCAAGTGCGTGCGAATGGTCTCGATGATCTGTTCGCCGATCTTGTACAGCGGATTGAGGCTGGTCAGAGGATCCTGGAACACCATGCCGATGCGCTTGCCGCGAACCCGGCGCAATTGCTCATACGGCAGATTGTCGATGCGTTGGCCCTTTAGCCAAATCTCGCCGGCGGTGATCTGACCAGGCGGCTCCAGCAAACCGATCACGGCCGTACCGGTCATCGACTTGCCTGCACCGGATTCGCCGACGACGCCGAGAACCTCTCCTGGCGCGATGTCGAACGATACGTTGTCGACTGCGACAAGAGACCCGCGCCGGTTTGGAAATTCCACGCGCAGGTTTCGAACGGATAGGACAGGACCAGCGGACATCATCAGCGCAACTTCGGATTGAGAGCGTCGCGCAGCCAGTCGCCGAGCAGGTTGACGCTGAGCACGAGGGTCGCAAGCGCGAGACCCGGAAACAGCACCATCCAATAGTCGCCAGACAAAAGGAATTCGTTGCCGGTGCCGATCATGGTGCCGAGCGACGGCTCCGTTGGCGGCAGTCCGACACCCAGGAAGGAGAGCGTCGCCTCGGTGATGATAGCCAGCGCGAGATTGATGGTCGCGATGACGAGGACGGGGGACAAAACATTGGGTAGCACATGTTTGAACATGATGGCCGTACTGCTGAGCCCGATCAGGCGCGCGGCTTGAACATACTCCTTGTTGCGTTCAACCATCGTCACCCCGCGCACTGTTCGCGCATACTGCACCCAATAGGAAAGCCCGATCGAGAATACGAGGATCCAAAACTTGGTCGAACCGCCTGCTTGGTGTTTCAAGAGCACGCTTGCGATCCCATCGACAAGCAGCGCGGTGAGGATTGCTGGAAACGTCAGCTGCACGTCGGCGACGCGCATGATCAGGCTGTCGATGCGGCCGCCGAAGTACCCGGCTACCAGTCCGAGTGACACACCAAGCAGCATTGCCAGCGTCACCGACAATACGCCGATCATGATCGACGAACGCGTGCCGTAAAGCATTGTAGAGAGGATATCGCGGCCCTGGTTGTCGGAGCCGAGTAGAAACTTGCGCTCACCGCCTTGCGCCCAGGCGGGAGGCGTGCTCGCGTCGAGCAAGTTGATGCCATTCAAGTCGTAAGGGTTCGATGGCGCCAGCACGGGCGCCAAGAACGCGGTCGCCACCATGATCACCGCAACGATGCCCGCGACAACCACAAGCCGTGACCGCAAGAAACTCGCCATGAGGTCACTGTCCCACGCGCGGGCAAGACGGCCCTTTGGCTTCGGACGGAGAGTAGCTTGTGGTGTCGCACCGAGGGCGTTCCTCGTTTCGCTCATTCGATCATCCTCACCCGGTTGCGCCGCCGCCGAGGCGAATGCGGGGATCGATCGCTACGTACATCAGATCGACGATGAAGTTGATTGCAACGAACATGAAGGCCACCAGGAGCAGGTAGGCCGACATGATGGGGATATCGGCAGTCTGCACCGCCTTGATGAAAAGCAGCCCCATGCCCGGCCACTGGAAGACCGTTTCTGTAATGATCGCGAATGCTATGATCGCGCCGACTTGCAGACCGATGATCGTCACCACCGGCACAAGCGTGTTCTTCAGCGCGTGACCGAAGTACACGGCGCGATCGCTCAGACCGCGCGCGCGAGCGAACTTGATGTAGTCGGTGCGCAAGACTTCCAGCATTTCTGATCGCACAAGCCGCGTGATCAACGTCATTTGGAACAGCCCGAGCGTGATTGCCGGCAGGATCAGCGCCTTCAATCCCGACCATGTCAAAAATCCGGTTCGCCAAAAGCCCACCGTGACGGTTTCGCCGCGACCGTAGGATGGCAACCAGCCGAGCTTCACTGCGAACAGATAGATAAGCAAAATACCGATCAGGAATGTCGGCAAAGAGATGCCGATAAGCGAGATCGTCAAAAACAGTTTCGACAACACCGAGTTGCGATGGATGCCGGTATAGACACCCATCGGTATGCCGAGGAGAATCGCAAACAGCGCAGCCGTGACGGCCAGTTCCAACGTCGCCGGAAATCGATCGGCCAGGATTGTCGTAACCGGCTGTTTCATCTGGTAGGACGAACCAAAGTCGAGGTTCATGGCCTTCCAGACGAATTGGCCGAACTGGACCGGAATGGGGTCGTCCAGGCCAAGCTCAGCCCGAAGCTTGACCCGTTCCTCGTATGTTGCGTCTTGACTGACGAGCTGGCTCACCGGATCACCGACGAACCGGAACAGCACGAACGACAGCAACGCCACCGCTAGCATGACGAATGCTGCTTCGATCAATCGGCGGATGGTGAAAGCCAGCATTTCGCAGCGCTACTTCTTTTTCGCCCACATGAAGAGGATTGAATTGTCGGCGCGTTGAACCATCTCGACGTTCTTCGACACGCCCCAAGCCAACGACTGCTGATGCAACGGGATCAGCCCAACCTCTTCGTAAAGAATCATGTAGGCGTCCTTGATCATCGCGTCGCGCTTGGTCTTGTCGCTCTCCGACACGATCTGCTTGGTCAGCGCTTCGATCTTCTGGTTGCAGTAACCGCCATAGTTGGCACTGCCGCCCTTACCCTTCTCGTCACGGCAGCCGACGATGTTGGCCAGCACGTTCCAGCTGTCGAATGAGCCAGGCGTCCAGCCGAGCAGATTGAACGAGCTGTCGTAGCCACCGGTTTGGCCAGCGAACTCGAAATACTTGGCCTTGGGTTGGGCATTGAGCGCCACCTTGACGTTGATGCGCGCGAGCATGCCGCCGATAGCTTGGCAGATCGCGGCATCGTTGACATACCGGTCGTTCGGGCAATCCATGCGCAGCTCGAAGCCATCGGCATAACCTGCATCCGCCATCAGCTTCTTGGCGGCATCGACGTCGTAGGGGTAGCGCTTCAGATCGGCGAGCGGTTGGAACAACAGCGGCGACAGCAACAGTGCCGAGGGCACCGACATGCCGCGCATCACCTTGGACTTGATCGCCTCGATGTCGATCGCCTGGTAAAACGCCTTGCGCACCCGCACGTCTTTGAACGGATTTTTGCCCTTCACACTCGAATACTTGAGCTCGTCGCGCATCTGATCCATGTTGAGGAAGATCGTGCGCAGTTCAGGCCCGATCATCACATCGGTCGTTGCGTTGCCCTTGATGCGCTCGATGTCTTGCACCGGCACCGGGTCCATCATGTCGATTTCGCCGGTCAGCAGGGCAGCAACCCGCGTCGCATCCGATTTGATCGTCGTGAAGATCACCTCATCGAGATTGTGCACCGGCTTGTCCCACCAGCCGGCGTACGGCTTGAACACCGTCTTCACGCCTGGCTCGTGGCTGACGACGGTAAATGGTCCAGTGCCGTTTGCGGTCAGCGCCCACGAACTGATCGAGGTCGCCTTGCCAGATTGCGGCTGCGTCGCGCCGACCTTCTCGGCCCATGGTTTGGAGAAGATGTGAATGACGTCCCATTCGTAATGCAGGATCGGGTTCGGCGCACCGAGCTGCACTTCGAGCGTGTGGTCGTCGATCTTGATGAACTTCGCGTCGGCCTGGACCTTGTTCTTCACTTGGCTTTCGGGAAGCCGGGCGCGGTCCATCGACATGATTACATCGTCGGCTGTGAAAGCCTCGCCGCCGTGAAACTTCACGCCCTTGCGCAGATAGAAACGCCATTTGAGAGGATCAACAATTTCCCAGCGCTCGGCCAGCGCCGGAATGACCTTGAGATCCTTATCGCGACGAACGAGCCCTTCCATCACATTGCTGAGCATGCCCTGCGTAAAGGTTTCGTTCAGGGTGTAACTGTCGAGCGCATTCAGATCGCCTTGGAAGGCAAACTTGAGGGTCTTAGCCGATACTGGCATTGCCAGCAGGCTTGCCGAAATAACTAGCGCCGCACTCAAACGGACGAACTTCATACGCACTTTCTCCTGTGATGACTGCCCGACCTTAGCTCAGTTGCAAAAAAGGCGAACGCTTTTTTCAGCGTCCGCCTCGAACTCTAATACCGGTGTCACTTTTTCTGTGCCCAGTAGAACAGGATCTGATTGTCGGCCCGCTGCGGGATCGACACCGATTTCGAAACGCCCCAGGCCAGCGCCTGCTGATGCAGCGGCAGAAAACCGGCCTCATCGTGCACGATTTTGAAGGCGTCGTAGATCATGCCGTCGCGCTTGGGCTGATCGGTTTCGGAGGTGATCAGCTTGGCAAGCTCGTCCACCTTGGGGTTGCAATACCCGCCATAGTTGAACTGCGCATTCTTGCCATCGGCATCACGGCAGCCGATTATGTTGGTCAGCACGTTGTGGCTATCGAACGAGCCCGGTGTCCAGCCCAGCATGTTGAACGAGCTGTCGTACTTGCCCGTGGGCCCGGCGAATTCGAAGAACTTCGCCTTCGGTTGCGCGTTGAGCGTCACCTTCACGTTGATGCGGGCAAGCATGCCGGCAACCGCTTGGCAGATCGCGGCGTCGTTGACGTAGCGATCGTTAGGGCAATCCATGCGCAGCTCGAACCCATCTGGATAGCCGGCTTCCGCCAACAGTTTCTTGGCCGCATCGACGTCATAGGGATGCCGCTTGATCTCACCCGAGCGCGAGAACAGCAGCGGCGAAATCAGGATCGCCGATGGCGTTGCTTGCCCGCGCATGACCTTCGACTTGATCGCCTCTATGTCGACCGCTTGGTTAAACGCCTTGCGCACGCGGGCATCCTTGAAAGGGTTTTTGCCCTTCACGCTGGAGTACTTGAGTTCGTCGCGGAACGAGTCGAAGTTGAGGAAGATCGTGCGCAGCTCCGGCCCTGTCATCACAATGGTCGATGAGTTGGCCGAAATCCGCTCCATGTCTTGCACCGGCACCGGCTCGATCAGATCGACCTCGCCCGATAGCAGCGCCGCCACGCGGGTCGCGTCCGACTTGATGGTCGTGAAGATCACCTCGTCGAGATTATGCTCGACCTTGCCCCACCACCCGGGATGCTTCTTGAATACGGTTTTCACGCCGGGTTCATGACTGGCGATAGTGAATGGACCGGTGCCGTTCGCTTTCAGTGCCCAATTGCTCAGCGATGTCGACTTTGCCGACTGCGCTTGCGTGGCACCGACCGCTTCCGACCACTTCTTGGAGAAAATGTACCAGGTGTCCCACTCGGCATGGAGGATGGGATTTGGCTGGCTCAGCACGAAGTCGACCGTGTGGTCGTCGACCTTGACCACCTTCATGTCTGCCGGCGCGCGGCTCTTCAATTGCGAGGCTTCAGAGCGCATGCGCTCGAGCGAGAACACTACATCGTCGGCCGTGAAGTCTTCACCACCGTGAAATTTTACGCCCTTGCGCAAATGAAACCGCCACCGCGTCGGCTCCGCGATCTCCCACTTTTCGGCAAGACCTGGAACGATCTTGAGGTCTTTGTCGCGCTTCGTGAGCCCCTCCATGACGTTGCCCATCGCGCCGAGGGTGAACGTTTCGTTGAGGGTGTAGGGGTCGAGAGCATTGAGGTCACCCTGGAAAGCGTACTTGAAAGTTACCGCTTGAGCCGAGGTCAGATTTAACAAAAGCGTACTTGCAGCAAGAATTGCAGTGACCGTACCCGCGCGCACCTTCAATCGCATTGTAGTCCTCCAACAAATGTTCACCGATGCTGGGCCAACTGATGAGATTTCTGTAAGATCGACCGTCAGCCGTTACGGATCTTGCCGTATCGCTTGTTCGAGGTCTAGCCACGTTTGAGGCTTTGCTTGACAGGTCGGCGCCGGTTTCGTCGTGTAACTGATAACTGAGCATCCTCCTCCAACCTGAGTTGCCTATGCCAATCATCAATCGCGTTGCTGCTCTGGCTGAAGAGGTTGCGGTCTGGCGCCGCGACTTGCACGAGCATCCTGAACTCGGCTTCGATGTTCACCGCACGGCGCGGATCGTTGCAGAAAAGCTCGTGAACTTCGGCTGCGACGAAGTCGTGACCGGCATCGGCATAACCGGCGTCGTAGCGGTCATCCGGGGTCGAAAGAGCGCTTCGAACAAGGTGATCGGCCTGCGCGCCGACATGGATGCACTGCCGATCCAGGAGACGGCCAAGCTCGCGCACGCTTCAAAGCATGATGGCAAAATGCATGCCTGCGGCCACGATGGTCACACGGCCATGCTGTTGGGGGCTGCCCGGTATCTCGCCGAAACGCGCAATTTCGATGGTACCGCGATCTTCATTTTTCAACCCGCCGAGGAAGGCGGCGGCGGCGCACGCTTGATGGTTGAAGAAGGCATTATGGACCGCTTCGGCATCGACGAAGTCTACGGCATGCACAATTGGCCGGGCGTGCCCACCGGGCAGTTCGCGATCCGCCCCGGCCCCTTGATGGCGGCGGCCGACAAGTTCGACATCACAATCGACGGGCGAGGCAGCCACGCAGCCCAACCGCATCTGAGCATCGACACGCTGGCCATCGGCTGCCAAGTGCACCAGGCACTACAGATGATCGTCTCGCGCAACGTCGATCCGCTCGATTCCGCCGTGGTCTCCGTGACGATGTTTCATGCCGGTGCTGCTCACAATATCATTCCGCAGCAGGCCTTGCTCTCCGGTACCGTGCGAACGCTGCGGCCGGAAACGCGCGCTATCGTCATTCGCCGCATGCACGAGGTGGTCGAACATATCGGCCGTTTGCACGGTGCCAAGATCGAACTCAACTACATCAACGGCGTCGGCTGCACGTTCAACCACGCGACGCAAACCGAAAGCGCGATCGCTGCCGCGCGCGATGTCGCTGGCGAAAAAGGCGTCGACACGTCTGTGCTGCCGACGATGGCTGGCGAGGACTTCTCGCTCATGCTGGAGGCACGGCCGGGCGCGCTGATCTTCATCGGCAATGGATCGAGCGCTGGCCTGCACCACCCGGACTACGACTTCAACGACGACACGATCGCGGCCGGCGTCTCGTACTGGTCGCGGCTCGTCGAGACGAGCTTGCCCGCATGAAAAAAGGCCCGGCGTTGACCGGGCCTTTCTTCGTCGAGAATAACAGTCGTCTATTCCGCAGCCTTCTTGGCGGATGTGGCTGCTGCGAGCGCTTTGCGGACACCGTTGCCGTAGTCCGGATGCACTTTGTCGAAGTGCCCCAATTGGCGCTCGATGATGAAGTCGGGCACGCCACCCATCGCGGCTGCGATGTTCGAGCAAAGACGGGACTTCTGGCCGGCGTCGAACAGGTTGAATAGCGCGCGAACCTGCACGTAATCGTCGTTGCCGATACGATGATTGTACCGATCCGCATCGCCCGAGATCTTCAACGGCGGCTCGGCGACAGCTTTGTTTTCCACCGGACCACCGAAAGAGTTCGGCTCGTAGTACGCATCCGGATTGGGGTTCGTGTGCGAGAAGAAACGCATCGACCCGTCCTTATGATAGTGATGCACCGGCGACTTCGGTGCATTCACCGGCAGCGCTTCGTAATGCGTGCCCAGACGATAGCGATGCGCGTCGGCGTAGGCGAAGATGCGGCCCTGCAACATCTTGTCCGGTGAGAAGCCGATGCCCGGGATGATGTTGGATGGCGAGAACGCGACCTGCTCGATCTCGGCAAAGTAGTTCTCTGGGTTACGGTTCAGCTCGAGTATGCCGGCATCGTGCAGCGGATACTCTTTATGCGGCCACACCTTGGTCAGGTCGAAGGGATTGTAGGATGTCTTGTCGGCGTCCATTTCCGGCATGATCTGGACCTTCACCGCCCACTTTGGAAAGTCTCCGCGCTCGATGGCGTGGAACAGGTCTTCCTGGGTCGACTCGCGGGTCTGGCCGACGACCATCGCCGCTTCGGCATTCGTCCAATGCTTGTGACCCTGCATGGTCTTGAAATGGAATTTGACCCAGTGGCGCTCATTATTCGCATTGATGAACGAGAACGTATGGCTGCCAAATCCATCGACATTGCGTACGCCTACGGGCAAGCCACGATCCGACATCAAGATGGTCACCTGATGCAGGCTTTCCGGCGACTGCGACCAGAAATCCCACATCGCCGTCGGCGAGCGCAGGTTGGTCTTCGGGTGGCGCTTCTGCGTGCGGATGAAATCCGGGAACTTCACCGGATCGCGCACGAAGAACACCGGCGTGTTGTTGCCGACGAGATCCCAGTTACCTTCTTCGGTGTAGAACTTCACCGAGAAGCCGCGCACATCGCGCTCGGCGTCGGCTGCGCCCTGCTCACCGGCAACGGTCGAGAAGCGCTGAATGATTTCCGTTTTCTTGCCGATTTCCGAAAACAAGGCTGCCTTGGTGTACTTCGTGATATCGTGCGTCACGGTGAACGTACCGTGTGCGCCCCAGCCCTTGGCGTGCACGACGCGCTCCGGAATACGCTCTCTGTTTTGGTGGGCAAGTTTTTCGATCAACTGATAATCCTGGAGCAGCAGCGGCCCGCGGGCGCCTGCCGACAGCGAATTCTGGTTGTCGGCAATCGGATTGCCGGCCGACGTGGTGAGCGTGACACCTGTCTTTTTTGTTACGTCGTCTGTCATGTGTTCTCCTCCCGTTTGAATTTAGTGTCAAATTTGACCCGGTCGCGCTGCCGGTGCAAGACGCGTCGCCTGCGGCGGGTTAGCTGTGATCAGGAGCTGCCGATAAAAATGCCAGTGAGCAGGACCAATATCCCACCGAGCACCACTTGCACTAGCGCCGATGTAAATGGCGTTTCCATGTACCTGAACCGTATCCAGGCGATCGCCGCGAGTTCCACGGCGACGACGACACCTGCAACAGCATTTGCCGTCCAGAAGTCCTTTATCAGATACGGTAGCGTGTGGCCAAGTCCGCCCAACGTGGTCATTGCTCCGCAAACGACCCCGCGGATCCAGGGATGTCCACGGCCGGTGATTTCACCGTCGTCCGACAATGCTTCAGTCAGTCCCATACTGATGCCGGCACCGATCGAGGCCGCCATCCCAACCAGGAACGCATCCCACGTGTTGTGCGTCGCAAAGGCGGCGGCAAAAATTGGGGCGAGGGTCGATATCGAGCCATCGATCAAGCCAGCAAGACCCGGTTGGACCACCTGGAGGACAAACAGTCTGTTCTTGGTCGCGTCTTCCTCGGCTCTAACGTC
>JANOOW010000197.1:0-2017 GCA_031421555.1 Hyphomicrobiaceae bacterium
GATAGCGCCGAGAAGGTCGTTTCCGTCGAACGCATCCGCGACGACGGCACGGTCGAGGTCGAAGGTGATGCCGGTGGTGCGGGTGAAGGTGGTGAGGGCGCGATCCCGTAGGGCGCATCAGCGGGGCGTGTTGCGCCGCGACAACCGCCGGTCGTGCGGTGGGTTTCGTGGTGCAATACGCGAAGACGCTATTGCACCCTACGAGCCGGCCTACCGTCATTCCGGCAGGCTAGGGAAAATGCCGAACGGACTAGCTCTTGCGAAAAAGTGAATATCGATCAATCTGATCAGTTAACATATCTTTAAGGGTGCTCCAGCATGATCGAAGGCAGTTGCGTTCATGCGTGGAGTTTAGGTTGTGGTCTACAAGCTGGGTCAGACGTTCTGTTTCCTCATTTTACTGTGCCTCAATTTCAGCATTGCCGAAGCTCGTGGAGGTCGCGGGGGCTCTTTCGCAAGTTCCTCATCGGCTGGAAAATCAGTGCACGTGAAGGAATACACTCGATCCAACGGCACTCACGTGCAACAACACGACCGCTCACCACCGCGCGTCGCCGTGCGGCCTCACTCGAATACCTCTGTGTCTACAGGATCTCACGTACCCTCATCATCGGATGGCGCCATCCCGCTCAGCCCAGGCGTAAGGGCGTCTGGAGCGGCATCGGTGCAAAGCTCCACGGAGCTTCCGATCCAGCGTACCCATGAGCCAGTGATGTGCATCGCCGGCTGTATGGGGGGGCGACCGGGTCCCGTTTGAACGTGAGTTTCTAGCTAGGCGCCCACCATTACGACGCACAACCGCCGCGGGCCGTGGGCGCCCATGACGAGCTTGCCGCCGATGTCGCCGGTGCGTGACGGGCCGCTGATCATGTTGACGGTGCGCGGCATGGTGCGGTCGCCGAAGCGGGCGCGGATCTTCATCCAAGCGTCCTCGTAAGGACCAACGACATCCTTGATTTCGAGCACCACGATGTGCGTCTCGGGCAGGAAGTTCAGCGTCACCGGATTATCGGGACCGGAGGCCATGAACAGAGTGCCGGTCTCGGCGACGCCAGCGGTGGCATGGCTAAGGCTGACTTCATCGTCGGGCGCGGCACGACCAGCCTTGCGGGTTAGGCCCGGCTCCTTCGACCACGGGAGGGCGTTCAACGTCGCATCCGCACCCATCGAAATGCGCGCCGGTAGATTGTGCTGCCGCAGGTAGTTCGCGATCAGCGATGGCACATCGTCCATCGAGGCGGCATCGAGAATAGTCGCCGATTGACCGGTCATGTGCTGCTTGAACAGCGCGATGTGGTCATCATGCGATTTGCCAGCAACGCGAGCCGGAGTCGGATGCCGGAAGCGCGCGGCGATGCGTGACGCCACCGCCTTCTCGCGGCCCGTATCACGCATCTCGCCTTCGAGGCCCTTGCGGATCTTGGCAAAGATCGTATCGCGTGCGCTCATGACGACACCCGCTTTGACGGGATGGGGCGATCCAAACCGGCTTGGTGCTCGGCCCACAGTTGTTGGAACGTGCGGCCCTGAGGCGCGGGAAAATCGCGATGCTTGGTCCAGCCCCCGGCGAACGGCAGGCGTTTAAACGCACCCTTCGAGCGGCCGAGGGCACCCAAAACCGCGATGCCGAAGCGCGATGCCAACTGATAAACTTTCGGCCGCCGGGCAAACCACGCCCAGGTTTTCAAACCGAACGCGAAGCCGCGTGGCGCATTACCGAGATCGAACTCGGTCTCGCGATGCAGGCGCATCAGCTTTGGCAATGGGATCTTCATCGGGCATACGGCTTCGCACTTGCCACAGAACGTCGATGCGTTGGCCAGATGGCCAGCGGCTTTCACGCCGATCAACGATGGTGTCAGCACAGCGCCGATCGGGCCTGGATAGACCCAGCCGTACGCATGCCCGCCGATCGCGTTGTACACCGGGCAGTGGTTCATGCACGCGCCGCACCGGATGCAACGGAGCACCTCGCGCATTTCGGTCGCAAGCAACTCCGAGCGGCCGTTGTCGAGCA
>JANOOW010000198.1:0-4561 GCA_031421555.1 Hyphomicrobiaceae bacterium
GTCGAAGTCGCGCATCTGACTTGCCAGTGCACCAGCCGATGCCGGGCGTGACTCGAGCCGCACGTTCAGCAAACGGTCGAACAGGCGGCCCGCCACCGCCAGGTCGACGCGACGGCCGGTCTGGTCGACGATGTTCGATCGCAGGGCGCGCAGTAGCACGTCGATCAGCAGGGCGAGCATCACTCCGAAGGTCAATGCCCACAGCGTCGGTATGGCAAGATTTGGAATAACGCGGTCGTACACGTTCTTGATGAACAGCGGCGCGGCGATCCCGACCAAATTGATCAGAAACGCGGCCATGACGACCTGGCTGTAATCGCGCCGGAAGACCCGGACGGTGGACCAGAACCAATGACCCTGTTCGTCTCGAACCGAAGCTGGCAGCGTCGACTCATTTCTAGGTAACGGCTTGACGAATACGACGACACCTGAATGCTGCTTTGCCAAATCTTTCAACTCTAATTGGCGTTCGGTTCTACCGGCAGCCGGCACGACCACAGTCGCCTTATTGCGCTTGACTGAAAAGCTCGTCAGCACCATTGCCAAACCGTCGGGGTCAAACAGGATGACAGGCAGGGTAATCGCTGGCACCGATTTCAGCGGCAGCCTGGTTAGATGCACTTCGAAGCCGAAAGCAGGCGCCAGATCGCCGAGCGCAGAAAGTGTCATGCCGCGTGCATCGTGGGGCAAGCGGCGGAGAATATCGGTTCGGCTGAGACTGCGACCATGACGCGAGGCAACATCAATAAACGCTTCCGCCAACCCATTCTGGCTGACGCCCTCCGCAACTTCGGGAACTTTATTCTGTGCTGTCAATATCATAACAAAACGCCGATACTGCCGCTTCGTTTACTTTTAAGAGACTGAGCAAAATCGACTTAATCGATTGCCTTATAACAGCACGCAATACCTATACGGACAAGCAAACTCCGTACCAATCCGAGTGGCCGCGAGTGAATGTTTTCACATGACGAGTCATGCCGCGAACCGTCTCAGTGGCAAGGAGCTTGACCGGGTCGGTCGTCCACGGGGCGCGGACGATGCGCGCCGCAGATCGTCAGCGGCGCAGCAATGGATGCATGCTGGGCCGGTCATGAGCGTCGCGTGTCCACGGCCGCAGGTCCTCTTCCGTCTCAACGTTTGTTGCGAGCCGGAAGTGCTCGAGAAGGCCTCCCATGACCGCAATTAATTGATACCGGGAATAAAGCGCGAGCGAACTCGCAGTAATACGCTGGATTTGAGCGTTGAAATGCACATTCTGGGCCTCGAGAAGGTCGAGCATACTGCGTCGGCCGCCATCGAATTCTTGCCGGTAGGCTACGGTCAACCGCTTTCCGGCATCAATTTGCCGATCGAGCACGCTCACCCTCTCATCATTCGTTTGGATGTCGGACCAGGCACGCATAATGCCTTCGTCAACGTCGCGGCGCAGGCGATCGAGACGTGATTCAACCTCCGCCAACCGCTCGGCCTTCTCACGCCGGCGGGCTTGATCAATATGGCCGTTGAACAAGTTCCAGGACATTACAAGCTTGGCGGAGGCATCGTTGTTCGGTCCCTTAATCCCATTCAAATCGTGCCCCGCAGCGCCTCTTCCCTCAAGCGCAACGTTGGGCCTGAATGCGGCCTCGCTTTGGGTAAAATCGGCTCGCGCGGCAGCAACGTCCTTATCTGCCGCATGCAAGGTCGGATTGTTGTCGCGCGCCTTTCGTATCGCCGTGTCGCGTGCACCTGGCAGAGTGTTTGGCTTTGGAACGAGCTCCAAGTTCGTATGCCGGACGCCGACGAGATTGATATACCGCGCCTCCGCCAGACCAAGGGTTCGCTTAATGTCAGCGCGAATCGCCTCGGCTGCGAATAGCCGCTCTCGTGCAAGATACGCCTCGCCCTGGGTCGACGCCCCACCCTGCGTGCGGGTTTGAACCAGCGCCAGCAGGTCGCGGTGGATCCGGATATTCTCCTCGGAAAGACGAAGGATGCGGTTGAAGCGGCTGACATCAATGTAGGATTGCAGTGTTTCGATTGCGATCAGCTCGGATCGCTCCCGCACTCTAATCGCAGCACCAACGACACGTGCTGACTGCTTCTCGACCTCAGCCTGGCGATAACCACCGTCGAATAGGGTCTGGCGTGCCACCAAGCCACCCGAGTCACCCCACCTGCTATCCTGGTTCACCCCGGCGGTCGGCCGGTGGTTGTAGGCAAACCCCGCTGAGGCTTCGAGGTCGAGCCGCGGCAGATAGAGCCCTCGGCCTTGATTAAGCTCTTCGTCGACGGCACGGCGATTGGCCGCTGCTTCCAAAATCTGGGGATTGTTCTGGATTGCGAGCGCTACCGCGTCTCGAACGGATGCCGTATTGCCTGGCGCACTGAAGCTCAGTGTTGTCAAAATCGAGATTGCCGCTCGCGCAACCAAATGTATCAAAAAATGCATTTAAGCCATCCAAAACTGAACCACCGACTCACATCAATGCTCTGCATGGCAACTGAGCTTGTGGATTAAGACTGTATAGTTACGCTGCTAGACGCAATGGTTCCTTACAGATTAAGATGACGCCGGATCGCGATTTCTGCTGTGATGTGACGCAGGGGCATCAAGTTTACTTATATGCGGCGCGTTGCGCCGTGAGATAAATAAGGGTTCCACGGCATATTTATCTGTCAGCCAATCACCCGTAGCCGGGTTATTTGAGAGGCCTACGGAGGGAATTCGAATTCGGGTTGATCGTGCTCAAGTCGTTATTGATTGCGGTGCGCATTGTATGGGTTGGAGGCGTCCGTGTTGAAATTTCAGATTATTGACTTAACAAATTCCACGCCCCTCGATTGGGTACTTCCCGCTTCCAACGGACCGATAACCGTCCCCAATGCGCATTTACTTTTCTCAGGCACCTTCCAGCGGCAGGGTCCTGACCTGCTGATTGAAGGAGACGGTCACCGCGCTTTACTGCCGGATTATTTCAATCACGAACATCCCCCAGCTTTGCTTTCGCCTGAAGGCGCGATGCTGGGCGCTGCAACGGTCCGGGCCCTGTCGGGCGTTGGTTCGCAATGGCAATTTGCTCAAGCGGGTGGCGGCGCATTGCCCGCTGAAATCGGCACTGTGCGTACGCTCGTCGGAACAGCGACAGCCGTGCGTGGCGGTGCCGCGCAACAGTTGGAGATAGGCCAACCTGTATTCCAGGGCGATGTAATCGAGACCGGTGCCAACAGCACCCTCGGCATCACGCTAGTTGATCGTACCGTGTTCTCATTGTCGTCCAGCGCCCGCATGGTGATGAACGAGCTCGTCTACGATCCCTCGCGGAACGACAACTCGATGGCGGTCAGCCTCGTTCAAGGAACGTTCGTCTTCATCACGGGTCAAGTTGCCAAGACCGGTTCGATAGCTGTTACCACCCCGGTCGCGACCATGGGCATTCGCGGCACGACGCCGATCGTCAAGCTTTCGGCGACCGATGGATCAGGTGAATTTACGATCGGCGCGGATCCGGGCTGCGTCGTTGGGACTTACGTGCTCAACAGCGTCATCACGGGGCAGCAAATTGCCGCCGTCAGTTCGCCGGACGTTGTCGTCAGAATTCAATCTTCATCCGGCCCATTTGACATTGCCCTGAAGACCCAGGGCGACCAAAATCAGGACCTTCAGCTTCTCGGACCGGCCTATCAGGTATTTCAGTTGTTGGGTCAGCGCGGCGAGGCGCCAGGCGATATTCATCGGACCGGCAAAGGCCAGGGCGGCGTCGAATTTGCCTACAATCCGCAACCTTTTGCCGATTTGCATCTCACCGCACTACTTGTTGACACGCATATCGGAGCGGACGACCGGTTCGCCGGTCTAGATGACCGGGGACTGTTCGATATTCTTAGGCAGGTGGACAATCCGGCCGCGATCGTCCTCGATCTCGACGTGGCGGCACCGGGCACCAATCGTACCGCCCAATTCGCGGAAAACGGAATTGCTCTTCCTGTGTCGACGGCGGCCCAGATTATTGTACCCGCCGGCGTCTCGAGGCTCTCCGGAGCTACGATCGTGTTGCAGAATGCACTGGATGGCGACAACATGATTGTCGGCCAATTGCCGGCCGGCATAACAGTAACGATCACGCGCGGCAGCATCCACGTCAACTTAACGGGCGAAGCGAGTGTCGCCGACTACATAGCTGCAATTCAGGCGATCAGCTTTGTCAACACGAGCGATAATCCGTCACTCGATGTGCGCGTGATCGAAGTGACGATCACGGCGATCAATGGAGAAACGGCCACTGCCACCACATTGATCACGATCCAGTCGATCAACGATGCGCCGGTCAACCATTTGCCCGCCGCGCAAACATCGGCGGAGGATCAGGCGCTGGTGTTTTCCTCGGCTAATGGTAACGCGATCACCGTTTCCGACCCCGATGCAGGATCACAACCGATATCCGTTACATTGACAGTGCAGCACGGCACACTGGCATTAGCGGCAGCAGCCGCAGTGACGATCACTGGCAACGGTAGTGCGATGATTGCATTGACCGGATCGCAGACCACTATAAACGCCGCACTTGACGGTCTTACC
>JANOOW010000199.1:0-3596 GCA_031421555.1 Hyphomicrobiaceae bacterium
GTCTTTATCTGGGAACACTTTCCATAAGTTCTTTTTACATAATCCCCATAGCCGACGGCCATCTTGGCCCGTGCAGAGTCCAGGGCTGAGGTCAGATAGCTCTTTACAACGACAAGAGTGTCATCAATTTTTTTAATCACCACGTTTGTGATTATTTTGGTGGCGTCAAAGTCGGTCATGTTTTCTAGTCCGTAGTGCTTTAAGTTTGCGCGCGTTATTCTGCGGCCTGGGCGTTGGCTGGTTGTAAATGCTTGAGGACGGCGCCAGTGATGAACGCGGCGGTGGTGGGCATGCCGTCGTAGCTCAGCGTCGCGATCAGCTTGTCGCCGGGCACGTTGGCTTCGACCATCAACAGCTGGCGCATTTGTCCGTCGCGGTTCTGTTCGACGACGAAGATCTGGTCGTGAGCGGCGCAGAAGGCGAGCACTTCGGCGGTGAACGGAAAGGCGCGCAAGCGCAGCGCGTTGATCTTCACACCCTCGGCTTCAAGTTCGTCGAGCGACTCGTGCACCGCCGGGGTGGTCGCGCCGAAGTAGATCAAGCCGATCCTCGCCTTTGGATCGCGCGTGGTGATGACCGGTTTCGGCACCATTTTCGCGGCGGTGTCGAACTTGCGGCGGATGCGGTCGATCATGCGCGCGTGGACATGGCCGTCTTCCGTGTAGCGCGCGTTCTCGTCGTGGCTGGTGCCGCGCGTGAAGAATGCGCCCATGGTTGGGTGCGTGCCGGGCAGGGTGCGGTAGGGGATCGCGTCGCCGTCGATGTCGCGATAGCGGCCCCATGGCTGGCCGTGCGTATCCTTGAAGCTCTCCAGCTCCTCTGCCGTCAACACCTTGCCGCGATCGGCTTTGGCTGTGTCGTCCCAGCTGAACGGCTCGCACACCCAATCGTTCATGCCGATGTCGAGGTCCGACAGCACCATGACGGGGGCTTGCAAGCGCTCGGCGAGGTTGAACGCTTCGGCACCGAGCGAGAAGCATTCGGTCGGGTCGGATGGGAATAGCAGCACATGCTTGGTGTCGCCGTGCGAGGCGTAGGCGCACGATACGATGTCGGGCTGGCCGGTGCGGGTCGGCATGCCGGTGGAAGGACCGCCGCGTTGCACGTTGAACAGCACGACTGGCACCTCGGCGAAGTACGCGAGCCCGAGGAACTCGCTCATCAGCGAAACGCCCGGCCCCGAAGTGGCGGTGAACGCGCGCGCACCGTTCCAGCCGGCACCGATGGCAACTCCGATCGCGGCCAGCTCGTCCTCGGCTTGCACGATGCCGTACAACCGCTTGCCTTCCTTGGTCGTGCGCAGGCGTTTGGCGTGCTTCTCGAAACCTTCCGGTAGCGAGGTCGAAGGCGTGATCGGGTACCACGCGCATACGGTTGCACCGGCGTAGACTGCACCGAGGCCACCGGCCTCGTTGCCGGTCACCAGGATTTTGCCCTTCGCACCGGTGGCGTGGCGGACCGAGATCGGCAGCGGGCAGGCAAAATGTTCGATGGCGTATTGACGCCCGAGCGCGACCGCCTCCATATTCGCCGAGACAAGCTTTTCCTTGCCCTTCAGCTGATCGGCCACCACCTGCTTGATCACCTCGACATCCATGTCGAGCAGACCTGCGAGCGCGCCGATGTAGACCATGTTCTTAAACAGCTGGCGTTGGCGCGGGTCGGTCCACTTCTTCGCGCACATGGCGGCGATCGGAACCGGTAACAAGTGAATGTCGTCGCGCGGCCAGCTACGCGGCATCGAGCTGTCGTAAAGCAGCCAGCCATCTTTCACGACTTCGGCTGCGTCTTCTGTATACGTTTGCGGGTTCATCGCGACCATCAGGTCGATGCCATCGCGCCGGGCGAGGTAGCCCTTCCCGGAGACGCGCACCTCGTACCAGGTCGGCAGTCCCTGGATGTTCGACGGGAATATGTTCTTCGGGCTGACCGGGATGCCCATGCGAAACAGCGTCTTGGCGAACATCGTGTTGGCGCTCGCCGAGCCCGACCCGTTGACGGTCGCGAACTTGACGACGAAATCGTTGATGCCACTCATTTAACGTCGACCTTGTGAAGTGCTGGCCATCAGAGGAGGTCAGCGAATGTAGGCATTGTGATGTGTAAGGCAGGCTTTCGATGCTTGCGCCTCGACGTAGACGAATTTCTGCATGTCCCAGGCGCCGGTCGGGCAGCGTTCGGCGCACAACCCGCAGTGCAGGCACATGTCCTCGTCCTTGGCCATGATCCGCCCGGTTTTCAGATCGGTGGAAATGTAGAGATCCTGGCTCATGTTGAGTGCGGGTACGCGCAACTGCATGCGCAGCGACGCCTCGTCGTCATTGCGAATGAAGTTGATGCAGTCGACCGGACAGATGTCCATGCAGGCGTCGCACTCGATGCACAAATTTTCGGTGAAGACGGTTTGCACATCGCAGTTCAGGCAACGCTCGACCTCACGCGCGGCGAGCTTGTCGTCGAAGCCCAGCTCGACCTCGATCTTCAGGTTCTTGAGCGCGGTCTTGAGCTCGGCGTGCGGAACGTCCGTGCGGTCAGCGGGGTCGTAATTGTTGTGATAGGACCACTCGTGAATGCCCATCTTCTGCGCGACGAGTGTGTGGCCGGGCGCCGGGCGTTCGGTGATCGTGCGGCCGTGGCAATGGGCATCGATGGAGATCGCCGCGTGATGGCCGTGGGCGACGGCCCAGATGATGTTTTCCGGGCCCCACGCCGCATCGCCGCCGAAGAATATGCCGGGCCGGGTCGACATGAATGTGACGCGATCGACCTTCGGCATGTCCCATTCGCCAAACTCGATGCCGAGGTCGCGTTCGATCCAGTTGAAAGCGTTTTCCTGACCGTTCGCCAGCAGCACGTCATCGCACGGAATGGTGATCAACTCACCCGAGGCCACAAGCTTGGGGCGGCCCTTGGCGTCGACGCCTTGCTCGATCATCTTCTCGAACACGGCGCCGGTGAGCACGCCGTTCTCGATCAAAAACTCCTTCGGCGCATGATTGTCGAGGATCGGGATGCCCTCGTGCAGCGTGTCCTTGATCTCCCACTCGGAGGCCTTCATTACTTTGCGCGGGGAGCGAACAGTGACGGTAACGGCTTCGGCCCCCATTCGAAGTGCGGTGCGGCAGCAGTCCATCGCGGTGTTGCCGCCACCGATCACGATCACGCGGCGGCCGATCTTTTCGACGTGGCCAAATGCGACGGAGGTGAGGAAGTCGATGCCGAGCTGAATGTTCTTGGCGGCTTCGTCGCGGCCGGGGATCTGCAGGTCCTTGCCTTTCGGCGCACCGGTGCCCACGAACACGGCGTCGAAGCCTTCGTCGATGACCGCTTTGAGACTGTTCACTTCGTGACCGAAGCGCGTCTTGATGCCGAATCCCAGGATGCGGCCAACTTCCTCGTCCAGCACTTGCTCCGGCAACCGGAACGACGGGATGTTGGTGCGCATCAGGCCGCCGCCTCGCGGGTCCTTCTCGAACAGCGTGATCCCATAGCCGAGCGGCGCCAGGTCGCGAGCGACGGTGAGGGACGCCGGCCCGCCGCCCAATAGCGCGATCCGCTTGCCGTTGGCGACTGCGACCTCCGGCATGAATGCGTCG
>JANOOW010000200.1:0-7886 GCA_031421555.1 Hyphomicrobiaceae bacterium
GCGCACCACTGGCGAACCAGCACAACAAGGCGATGGCGGTGAGGCCGACGGAGATCGCCGCAAGCCGGCGCATTGAGGCGCGCTGCGGAACGAACAGCTGCATGACGGCATAACCGACGAGGAGGACAGTCGCCGCCAATGCCAGCCAAGCGAGCCAGCCGCGGCCGTCCGGCGCCACCACCTGCACCGTCGGCATGAACAGCCCCCGCACGTTGAGAAAGACGCCGGCTAGCGGCTGATAGCTCTCACGCGCATTGGGCAGCTGACGCAGGATCACAACATACCAGAATAAAACCTGCAGCAGCTGCGGCGTGTTCTTGATGACTTCGACGAAGCCGAACGCGGTTCGCCGCAACAGCGGATTGGGCGATAATAGGAAGGTGCCGAACGCCACCCCGACGACGGTTGCGGTTACGATCGCCAGCACCGAGACCAGCATGGTGTTGAGGATCGCCACAATGACGGCGCGCGCGTAGGTGTCGCGGCTGGTGAAATCGATCAGCTTGAAGGGAATGTCGAAACTGGCCGGCCGGCGCAGGAACTCGAAGCTGAGCGACAGGCCCTTGCGCTCAAGGTTGCCGGCAACATTGCTCGCGACCAGAACGACGATGGTCGCGAGAACCATAAGTACCAGGACTTGCCGGACCAATGCGATGCGGCGGCCGTTGAGCTGCATCTATACCTCACGGTGGTCGCGGCCAGAAATGCGCGAACGCAGGCTGGCCGCCCCGATACTCTCAATCGCTCAGCGGAATGGGTACGAATACATCAGGCCGCCCTTGTTCCAAAGATTATTGACGCCACGCGGCAATTGCAGCGCCTTGGCGCCGAAATGGCGCTCATACATTTCGCCATAGTTGCCCGACGTCTTGAGCGCCTTCAACGCCCAGTCGTTGTCGAGGCCCAGCATTTTGCCGAAATCGCCCTCGACCCCGAGCACGCGACGGATCTCCGGATTGTCCGACGTCTTGGCGAGCTGATCGGCATTTGATTGGGTGATACCGATCTCCTCGGCGGTGACGGACGCGCCCAGGATCCACTTGGCAATATTGGCCCACGACTCGTCGCCCTGCCGCACCAGAATGCCCAGCGGCTCCTTGGAGATGACCTCGGCCAGCACGATCCAGTCGTCCGGCTTCTTCATGGTCGAGCGGGCGCCGGCGAGACTGCCGGTGTCGTCGGTGTAGCCGTCGCAGCGGCCGGACTCGAGTGCGACCGTCGCTTCGTCCAGCTTCTCGAACAGCAGCGTGCCGATGTTGACGTTGTTGGCGCGGTTGTAGTCGGCGATGTTGAGCTCGAGGGTAGCGCCGGTGATCGTGCAAATGGTGGCGCCGTTGAGGTCCTTCACGCCCTTTGCATTGAGGCTCTTCTTCACCATGAAGCCCTGGCCGGCATAGAAATTGACACCCGCAAGATGAAGCTTGAGTTGGGTGCCGCGGGTGAAGGTCAGCGTCGAGTCGCGGATCAGAACGTCGATCTCGCCGTTTTGCAGCGCGGTGAAGCGCACCTTGGCGGTCAGCGGGACGTAGTTTACCTTTTCCGGGTCGCTTAAAACGGCGCTGGCGATCGCCCGGCAGAAATCGACGTCGAGGCCGACCCACTTGCCCTTATCGTCCTTGACGGCGAAGCCGGGAGCGCCGGTATCGACGCCGCAGTTCAATGTGCCACGTTGTTTGACCTGGGCGAGGGTCTGGGCCTGCGCCGCAGCCGTGATCCCGATACCCGCCGCCACGACACTGGCAGCAAAAGTCCACCTGTACCAATTCAAGCCGAGCATTCGATCCTCCGGGGTTGGCAACTACGCGAAAATCAAGATGAGGGACTCCCACCCGAGTCCTTTCAAACTTCCGATGCGGCAGCCTCCACGGCTTCAAGTGTGCGATCGATCACCGCATCGTCGTGGCAGCTTGACAGGAACCAGGTACCGCGCTCCAGCGCGCGCACACGCCGCTTCAGCAGGGCATGCGTGAACTTGACGTAACGGGCCTTGTCCGTGCCCATCAAGCCACGATAATTGCGCGCCGGTTCGGTCAGTCCGAAGGCGACGTTGAATACTTGCGGGAAGCCGGTGACGACCGCTGGGATTGCCGCCGCCTTGAGGGCGGTCCGGATGCCGTCCATCAAGCGGCTACCATGCGGCTCGATGCCCTTGATCACGCTGCCGTCGGCGAGCGTGCGCAGTGTAGCCAGCGTCGCCGCCATCACCACCGCCTGGGTATTGTAAGTGCCGCCGTGCACGACGCCCGACATCACGCGATCGATGATGTCGGCGCGACCACCGACGGCCGCGGCCGGGAAGCCGTTGGCTAGGCACTTGGCGAAGGTCGCCAGATCCGGCGTCACGCCGAACACCTGCTGCGCCCCACCCGGCGCCACACGAAAGCCGGTGACGACCTCGTCGAAGATCAGCACCGCGCCGTGTTTGGTGCAGGCCGCGCGCGCCCCTTCGAGATATCCTTCCGCCGGCATAATGGCGCCCGAGTTGCACATGGCCGGTTCCATCAGCACTCCGGCAACGTCGCCGCGTGCGAGGCGCCGCTCCAGGGAAGCCAGGTCGTTCCAACTCAGCACTTCGGTGTTGTGCCACGCTTCCGGATCCTGCCCGGCGCTGCCGGGATTACGGGACGGAGTATCGGCCGGGCCTGCGTTGTCGGGCGTTGCCGCCACCGACAGCAGCACGTTATCCATCCAGCCGTGATAGTGGCCTTCGAACTTGACGATCGTCTTGCGGCCGCTGGCAGCCCGCGCCAACCGCAAGGCGAGCTGCACCGCTTCCGAACCGGACGCAGTGAAGCGCACCCGTTCGGCGCACGGCACCAAGTGACAAAACAGCTCCGCCACTTCCGCCTCCAGGCGGCTCTGCCCGCCATAGAGAATGCCCCGGCTCAGCTGCTCCATCGCTGCGCGTCGCACCGGCTCCGGGTTATGACCGAGGATCATCGGCCCGAGCGCCAGATAGTAGTCGATCAATGCATTGCCATCGATGTCGTAAAGGTAGGCACCCTCGCCGCGATCGAACACCAGCGGCGTCGGTGTTACTCCAAGCCGGAAGTTGCTGGAAACGCCGCCGGCCAGCCATTGCGCCGAATTCGCGATCTGCTGCCGGGAGGCATCGAACACCGCCTCCGCTTCGTTGCGTGCATTGCGACGATCGCTACCGGCATACTGCGACATGTGCTGCGCATCCGACAAAGATCACACTCACTGTTGCGTACCCGACCGCATGTTACGGCCTGTGATAGTCGAGCTGGGAACTCCCGTACACTGCGAGGTTATGCGCAATATTGCAATTGGACAACGGCGAATCCGGCGATGTGATGAAATCGAAGAACTGCCGATCGCTAATCAACCGCCGCCGTGCTGGTGTGCCGAAAGAACGCGCACCGTTACCTCAAATCCGCGGCACTGCCGATTGCGCAGCTCACTGCATTGCCGGCCGCTTGATCTGGCACCGAGTGCCTACTTGCCGCTCGATGTGCGATGCGGCTACCGTCGTCGAGCGCAGGCGCGGCAACTCACCGGAGCACAGCACAATGCCCAACCTCGACGAACTCCGTACCCACCTTTTCACCTCGGTTCTGTCCGATTGTCTCGACAGCGCCGGGTATTGTCATCAGGCGATGCCGAGTCGCATACGTCCGCTGGATGAAGATTTGGTGTTAGTCGGCCGCGCCCGCACCGCAGCGTTCATGGAGGTCCATCACCACGAAGCCGGCACCAACCCCTATGAGCTTGAGATTGCTCTGATCGACAGCCTGCAGCCAGGCGAAATTCCCGTCTTCGCCTGCTCTAATCCGGCGCGCGTCGCGCCATGGGGCGAACTGTTGTCGACAGCCGCGCGAGCGCGAGGGGCAGCTGGCGCGCTGATGGATGGTTGCACGCGCGACATCAAAGCCATTCGCGCACTTAGGTTTCCGGTCTTTCATGGCGGCATCGCTCCACTCGACAGCAAGGGGCGCGGCCGCATCATGGCGCTCGACACGCCGGTCGCCTGCGGTGGCGTAATGGTACACTCGGGCGATCTCGTTTTTGGCGATGCCGATGGCGTCGTTGTAATACCGCGAAAAATCGAAGCGGAGGTCCTCGCGCTCGCCTTTGACAAGATCAAGGGTGAGAAGAGTACGCTCGCCGACCTGCAGCGCGGCGACAAACTTGCCGACGTATTCGCGCGCTACGGTATACTCTGAGCGACTCAATAGGATAAAAGCTTGATGGCGAAGAAAAAGTCGACCTCTCCCGTCTCAGACAAGCCGAAGGCGTCGCAGCCGAAAGCCCCTTCGGGATACTGGCTCCTCAAGTCGGAGCCGGATGCATTTTCGTGGGAGATGTGCAAATCACGAGGTGCCAAGGGCGAGCCATGGACCGGCGTGCGCAGCTTCCAGGCGCGCAATCACATGAAGGCGATGCAACTGGGAGATTTGGCTTTCTTCTATCACTCGAACGAAGGCAAAGAGATCGTCGGCATCGTCAAAGTGATCAAGCTTGCCCACCCAGATGGCGAGGACGACACCGGCACGTGGGAATGCGTCGATGTTGCCGCGGTTTGTGACGTGCCAACGCCGGTTACGCTGGCTTCGGCAAAGGCTAACCCAAAACTTTCCAAGATGGCGCTCGTTACGTCGATGCGCTTGTCCGTACAGCCCGTGTTGCCGGACGAATGGAAAGAAGTTTGCCGCATGGGCGGTCTTGATCCCAAGAAGATCAAGGTATGATCGCAGACCGGCCGGCGTTCATCCGCGCCAACACGAAGCTGCTCGCTCCTCCCCTTGTCCCGGAAATCTGTCTGCACCTTGCGGAAGAGTCGCTGCCGATCTGGCTGAAGACGGAGGAAGAGTTGGGGGAGATCAATGTGCCCCCACCGTTCTGGGCATTTGCCTGGGCAGGCGGACAAGCATTGGCCCGCTACATATTGGACAATCCCCACATCGTTGCCGGCAAAACCGTGCTTGACCTTGGTTGCGGCTCTGGTCTGACTGCCATCGCGCCGATGTTGGCTGGCGCTAAATCAGCACTCGCAGCCGACATCGACATACTGGCATTGACTTCGGCCGCTCTCAACGCAGAAGCTAATGGCGTGATCATTGAGACCACATCTGCAAACCTGCTCGCGTTTCCACCGAAGCCTTTCGACGTCACGCTTGTCGGCGACCTGTTTTACGAACGTGCGATGTCGGAAGCTGTACTGGCCTACATCGAGGCCGCAGCAGCCCAGGGCAGCGTCATTCTGATCGGCGACCCGCAGCGCAACTACTTCCCCCGCGGACGTTTCACGCAAGTCGCCGAATACAATGTACCGGTCACACGCGAACTCGAGGATAGCGAGATCAAGCGCACCGCTGTGTGGCGGCTGTAGCGCGTCAGGCGCGATCGATGCGGCAGTGGTAGCAGTTGTTCGATGCCGATCGCACGTGAATGTAGTTTACAGCTGCGTTACCGAACACATTTTGTGCGGCGGCCGGTATCTCAGGCGTCGCTGCGATCGTACCGGTACCGTACACAATGCGATCATCCGCACCGTAACCCCGCACTATGTACCTCGGACTATCTAGGAAAACCGGAATAGTGGAATTGCCACCGCCACGCTCGCATGCTGCCGCGTGGAGGAATATCGGGCCAACTTCAGCGTACGGTTGCAGTGCCGGAAACGGCCGGTGTGCCAGCGTCAAGTATTCTTCGTCTTCGTTGATCAACTGCAAACAATGCCGGCACGGCAAACCGCTCGTCTCCGCAATGCGACGCTCCGGTAGCTGATTATTGGCGTCAGGCTGGCCAGCCTGCAAGCTTCGCACGAGATCGGTTTCGAGTGCTACAAAGCGGATCCCCATCGTATGCTCCTGATCAAATACAAGGCCAGTATTGCCTACTACTATGAGTGACGCAGTGACGCGACCCGAAACCTGACCGCCAGGAGGGTTTAGGGAAACTATCGACGATGGCAGGTGTCAACGACTGGGCGGCCCTGCGCAGGCTTGGCAGTTTCCTCTTAGTCAACCACGCTTTTCTGGGCACGAAACGCACGCTGACGATCGACGGCGGTCATTGGCTGGCGGTCCTGCTCATCCAAGGGGCGATTATTGGCGTCTGGGGTTAAGGTAGATCGACGGTCGTAGCATTCGACCAAAGGCGGTGATTGCCGCACTTCGCTCGAACAGCCATAATAGGTCAAAATCAATGTCTTCGGGAGCCTTACGCCATGTCTGAGCCAATCTACGCAGTCCCTTCAGAGTGGTCGGCCCGTGCGTACGTCGACGAGCGCAAGTACCGCGAGATGTACCAGCGTTCCGTTGACGATCCGAACGTCTTCTGGGGAGAGATGGGCAAGCGGCTTGACTGGATCAAACCGTATACCAAGGTCAAGAACGTCTCGTTCGAGGCACCCGATGTCTCGATCAAGTGGTACGAAGACGGCACGCTCAACGTCGCGGCGAACTGCATCGACCGTCACCTGAAGACACGAGGCAACCAGGTCGCGATCATCTGGGAGGGCGACGACCCCACGAAAGATGAGAAAATCACGTACCAGCAGCTGCACGAGCGCGTGTGCAAATTCGCCAACGTGTTGAAGGCTAACGGCGTCAAAAAGGGCGACCGCGTAACCATCTACTTGCCGATGATTCCGGAAGCCGCCTACTCGATGCTGGCGTGCGCCCGTATTGGCGCCGTTCACTCCGTCGTGTTTGGAGGTTTCTCGGCGGACAGCTTGGCCAGCCGCATCAACGACGCTTCAAGCAAGTTCGTCATCACGGCCGATGAAGGACTACGCGCAGGCAAGACCGTCCCGCTCAAGAAGAACGCCGACGAAGCACTGGTTAAGTGCAAGGGCGACGAAAAGGTGCTGGTCGTGCGCCGCACGGGAGGCTCGGTGGCGATGACCCCCGGCCGCGATATGTGGCTGCACGAAGAATTGGTGAAGGTGTCCGCCGATTGTCCGCCAACGGAGATGAACGCCGAGGATCCGTTGTTCATTCTTTACACGTCCGGCTCGACGGGCAGCCCAAAGGGTGTTCTCCACACCTCCGGCGGATATCTCACCTACGCGTCGATGACGCATCAGTACGTATTCGATTATCATGACGGCGATGTCTACTGGTGCACCGCCGACGTGGGCTGGGTGACCGGACACAGCTACATCCTTTATGGGCCGCTCGCCAACGGCGCGACGACGTTGATGTTCGAGGGCGTACCCAACTATCCAACGTCATCCCGCATGTGGCAGGTGATCGACAAGTGGGATGTCAACATCTTCTACACAGCGCCGACCGCGATCCGTGCGTTGATGGGTGCCGGCGATGATTTCGTGAAGCGCACCGATCGCACGTCATTGCGTTTGCTGGGGTCCGTCGGCGAACCGATCAATCCTGAAGCATGGGAATGGTATCATCGCGTGGTGGGCGAGGGGCGCTGCCCGATCGTCGATACCTGGTGGCAGACGGAAACGGGTGGGATTTTGATTACGCCGCTGCCCGGCGCGACGAAGCTGAAACCCGGCTCCGCGACGCTGCCGTTCTTTGGCATCAAACCGGCTCTGGTCGACGAGAAAGGGGCGTTTCTGGAGGGCGTCGCATCAGGTAATCTCGTCATACTCGACAGCTGGCCTGGCCAGATGCGAACGATCTTCGGCGATCACAAGCGCTTCGTCGAAGCCTACTTCTCGGCCTACAAGGGCACCTACTTCACGGGCGATGGCTGCCGCCGCGATGCCGATGGCTATTACTGGATCACCGGTCGCGTCGACGATGTGATCAACGTATCCGGCCACCGGATGGGAACGGCTGAAGTCGAAAGCGCGCTGGTATCACACCCGAAAGTCGCGGAAGCTGCCGTGGTCGGTTATCCGCACGACCTCAAGGGCCAGGGTATCTACTGCTACGTGACCTTGAACAATG
>JANOOW010000201.1:0-12993 GCA_031421555.1 Hyphomicrobiaceae bacterium
GTTCAACGGCTGAGTATCAACCCAACGAGAAAGCCCACACCGGCGGCGACTAGTGCCGACTGGCTTGGGTTCTTCCGGATCATACCTTCGAGTTCGCCAAGCTTTGCCTGAGCTTTCGCTTGAACGTCACCAGCAGTCGACCCCACCTTTTCGCTGGCCATCTTTCGAACCGAGTCGGCCAAATTCGAAATATCGTTTTTGAGCTTGCCGAGATCATCCGCAGCATGATCCGACGACGTCGAGGCCGGGTGCTGCGCGCCGCTCATCGTCGACCTCGGTTCGGAAGACGGCTTCGACTCGAAGTTGCCTGTTGTGGAAGCCATTTGTATCTCCTGACCATGCATGTTGAACACGCCCTCAACTGCCTTGGGCCGATATTGTTCCGATCAGTGTCTCGCCGGAACCGAATGGTCGCGTTCGCGTTTCCGGATGGATACAGAATGTAATTTTGCGAGGAGCTACGCATGGCACAGCCAGTCGAACTTTATGCCAAAGGTCACGATGCCGGCCGGGACGATCATGGCAGCTCTCAACTGGACGAGTTGCGATCAGAGCTTGCGACGGTGGCGACAGAGTTTGCCCGCCTCGTCGAGGATAAAGCTTCGCAGGCCAAAGACTACGCAATGCATGGAGCGTCCGAAGGGATCGATACGACGCGCGAGCTCATACGCGCGCAGCCGGTGGCGGCAATAGTCGTGGCCGCTATTGCCGGTGCTACCCTGGCGTTGCTTATGACGCCCAAGAAAACGCGCACAAGCCGGCTGATGGATCGTGACTGGAGCGTGGACAACACGAAGTCTGAACTTAACAAGATGCTTAAGAAAATGAAGCGGTCGATGCCGGATACCAACCGGGCTTCACTGGCGTCATCGTTCGAACGCATGATGGATTCGGTGGCGAATGTTGATCCGAAGGCAACTCTCGTTCCAATGTGGGAGAAGCTTGGACCGCTGCTGCAGAGTTTCAAAAAGTCGACGGTGGGTTAGGCCGATGCAGCAAAATCTTCAAGTGGGCTTCAGGGTATTTCTCGCGGACGGCGCCGGCTCGGTCGGCGTGGTCAGGGGGTTGTCTGGCAATAACATCGTGGTTTTCGTCGAAAATGCCGGAGACCTGTCGGTTGCCCGCAACGCGGTTTCGGCTGTCCATTCCGGCAAGGTGATATTGGATAGATCGCGGTTGGATTACAACTTCCTGAAGGCGATCGATCATTCCCACGACCGCGAAGACCCCAGGCTAGTGGGCTGAGCCGGGATTAACGCTCGAAGGTTGTTGGCGCATGTTCGGCGATAGTCACACCGATTCTCTGAACTTGCAAAATCGCCAATTGGCGTTGTGGAGTGCCATCCCCTTTGAGGCGGATGGCACCGTCCGCTCCTTGAAATCCGTGCGCCCTTTCTAGCGCTTGGGCCGTATAGCGCTGACCGGCTGGTAGCACCGATAGTTGGAGCACGATGCTGATCGCGTCGTAAGCCAGTGTTGCGATACGTGGCGGGGCAGATCCGTAGGTCTTACCGAAGTTTTCTGAGAATTCCTGCCAAGTGCGCGGCTCAGGCGCTGCGTATAAGCCGCCTACGAAAGCCACTTCCCGGCCAAGCTGCGCTTGATCCCAAGCGCCAGTGCCGATCAGCTTGCTGCGGCTGGTATCCAATCCTGCATACACGAGTAGTGGTCCTAGATTGGCTGACGGGTCGGCGCCGCCAGGCACGAACACGGCTGCAACCGGTTCGCCGTCTTCATCGGCGCGTTTGATCCCTTCGACGAGTTTTCGTGCTGGTTCCAGAAGCGCATTGCCACCTTGAATGGGGTAGATCTTGAATGCCTTGATCGAGCCACCGTGGGCTGACACGGCCTGGCGGAACAGTGCACCCATCGATTGCCCATAGGCGTCGTCGGCCACGAGCGCTGCAAACCGCTTGCGGCCCTGGCTTACGCAGTAGGCAACGATACGGTCAATGTCTTGCTGGACAAGAAAGCTGACGAGGTAGACGCCGTTGCCAGCGGCTTGCGGGTCGTTGGAGAACGCGACAACGGAAATATTTGCCCGGCGTGCGACTGGCGCCACGGCTCTGACCGAGTTGGCAAACAGGGGGCCGACGATGAGTTCGGCGCCATCGTTGATCACCTCCCCGGCAGCAGCGACGGCGCCCTCGACGGTGCCGAGATCATCCTTGACAATCAATTGAACCACCGAGCTTCCGCCGTCGAATAGTGCCAGCTCGGCGGCTTGCTGCATGCCCTTGGCGATAGCGGCGGTTGCACCCGTGCCTGACAACGGCAGCAGCAGGCCGATCTTGATCACACGCGTTTGTGCGGGCGGCTGTTGAAGCGACTTCACAGCTGGATCGGCGGTAACGCTTGCATTCGATGCCGGCACCGGCTGCACGGATTCCGGGTTGCCAGACAAGGTGCACCCTGCCAACGCGAAAACGGCAACCAGTGTAACTTTGCGCGGGAGATACTTCGAGATCGCTTGAAGACTAGGCACTGTTTACAGATCCCAAAGCCAGCCTGCGCAACGCACGTTCGCGATCGCCGGCGCGACAGCGTGCCAGATCTGCCGTAGTGCAATGGCCGGCGCCAGACCAAACATGCAACATGGGCCGCGCAAAAAGCTTGGGCCTTGATGGACATGCCGATGGACGAAGAAACAACGGCGGCCACAGTGCTGGCCGGTCGCGTCAAGGCTGAAATTAGCCGTGTCGCGGCTCGAGGGTTGCAACCAGGCTTGCACATCGTCGCAACGCCGATCGGCAATCTTGGCGATGTAACCCTACGGGCACTGTGTGTGCTGGCAGCAGCTGATGCGGTCTATTGCGAGGATACGCGGCACAGCCGATCGCTGATGACCCATTTCGGCTTGGATGCGAAGTTGGCCGCCTACCACGAACACAACGCCGAGCGGGAGCGGCCACGCATCATCGAGCGTCTCGACGCGGGGCAGAAGATTGCGCTGATCAGCGACGCTGGCACGCCGTTGATTTCGGACCCCGGCTACAAGCTCGTTCGCGACGTCGTTGCCGCCGGGCACGCCGTTTACGCGCTGCCTGGGCCGTGCGCGGCGATCGCAGCGCTGACCGTTGCGGGACTGCCGACCGACAGCTTCATGTTTGCGGGCTTCCTGCCCGCCAAGAGTGGCCAGCGCCGAACGCGCCTGAAAGAACTGGCGGCCATTCCCGCAACGCTGGTGTTCTACGAGGCGCCGACGCGCGCGGCCGAAGCACTGGCCGATATGGCGGCCGTATTGGGCGACCGGCAATGCGCCTTGACGCGTGAACTGACGAAACTGCACGAAGATGTGCGGCGTGGCTCCCTCCTCGAGTTGGCCAACCGGATCGCCGGCACCACGCTGCGCGGGGAAGTCGCAATCGTCGTCGCACCCCCTAGCGAACAGGAAGTCACCGACGATGTCATCAACGCCGCCCTGGCGCTAGCACTAGAATCGGCGTCCACCCGCGATGCCGTCCGGCTGGTTGCAGAGAGGCTTGGCGCAGCCAAGACGCGGGTGTACGATCTGGCGATGAGCTTGAAACGGGGCGGCGCCTCTTAGGCCAAAGCGACTGACGCTGGAAACACGTTCGATGGCGCAAACGCGCAAACTCAGGCAGCCGGCCACACAGGTGCTCACCTGGCCGGAAGGCGTGCGCCGTGCCTCGGGCAGAACCGGTCTACGCCACGCCGCCTTTGTTCCGGCCCCTACAGCACTGCAAAGCCAGTACAAACGCCATGCGCATGGCGTTCTTTCGGAGTGGCTGGCCGCTGGGCTGTTGGTGCTCAAAGGCTATCGCATTCTTGACCGGCGCTATCGCAGCCGTCGCGGCGAGATCGATATCATCGCAGTACGCGGACAGCGCTTGTCGTTCGTCGAAGTGAAGTATCGCCGTACGCTGGCGGAAGCGGAAACATCCGTCGCCGGCAGCCAAGCTGCCCGCATCGCCGACTCGGCCGAGCAGTGGGTGTGGCGCAATGCGGCCTATCGCGACCATGAAATCGGTCTCGATGTTGTCGTCGTCGCGCCCGGCCGCTGGCCAAGGCACTTGCCCAACGCGCTGCAGCCCGGTTGAGGCCCCACTCACCGCTGCGTCCACCCTCATATTCAGGAACTAGATCGACATGGCCTTGACCGTTGCCTGCCAGATGGACCCGATCGAACGGATCGATATCACCGGCGACTCCACCTTTGCCATGTTGCTCGAAGCGCAAGCGCGCGGGCATGACATCTTCTACTACACGCCCGACCGCCTTGCGCTCGATGGACCGGTATTGAAGGCAACCGGGGCCTCACTCAAGGTACGCGATAAGATCGGCGACCACTTTACGCTGTCGAACCCGCGCGCGGTCGACCTGTCGACGATGGATGTCGTGTTGTTGCGGCAGGACCCGCCGTTCGACATGAGCTATATCACGTCGACGCATCTGCTCGAACGTATCCATCCGAAGACGCTCGTGGTGAACGATCCCGCGCATGTCCGCAATGCGCCTGAGAAAATCTGGGTGCTCGACTTCCAGGACCTGATGCCGCCTACCATGGTCGCGCGCAATCCAGACGACGTCAAAGCCTTCCGCGACAAGTACAAGGATATCATCTTGAAGCCGCTCTATGGCAATGGCGGCGCCGGTGTGTTCCGCCTGCAGCCGGGAGATACCAACCTGGGATCCTTGCTCGAAATGTTTCACGCGGCCAACCGTGAAGCCGTCATGTTGCAGCAGTACCGTCCCGAAGTGCGCGAGGGCGACAAGCGCATCATCCTGATCGATGGCGAAGTCGCGGGCGCCATCAACCGCGTGCCGCCGGAAGGCGAAACCCGCTCCAACATGCATGCCGGCGGCAGGCCGGCGCCGACCAGCCTCACCGCCCGCGATCTGGAAATTTGCGCCAGGCTTGGCCCCGAACTTAAGCGCCGGGGTTTGATCTTTACCGGCATCGATGTGATCGGGCCTTATCTGACGGAAATCAACGTCACGTCCCCGACCGGCATTCGTCAGGTCAAGACGTTTGGTGGCGGCGATATCGCGGCCATGATCTGGGACGCGATCGAGGCGCGAAAAAAATCCGCGGCGGCGTGAACCTGTTTCGATCCGGTAGCGACTGATGGGTAAGGCAGAAGCGAAACGACTTCTGCTGCGGTTAACTTCCCCGTCCCCCTCATCGCATTGGAGTAGAAAATGTCAGTACGAAAGATCGCTCTAAGCTTGGCCCTTGCTACCGTCGGTACGCTCGGCTTGGCCGCTGCTACAGCCAGCACATCGGAAGCTCATCACAGGCATCACCGCTACCATCACTTCCGCGCTGGGTTGTTGTTCTATGGACCCGCTTACTACGCGCCTTGCGACTGGATTTGGACCCGTCACGGCCGGGTTTGGTACTGCTCGTAGGTAACAGTTGAGCGGTGCCGAGTTGCCTGTTACGGGGATCGCCGAACCAGCTGAACCTTGGCACCGCTCGACCTCCTGGATCACACAAGCCGCCTGAGTGATTCGGTGATTTGCCGTTGAGACCGCCTCTCGCGAAGAAAGTTTTCCACAGCGCATGTGACGGAATTGACACGTCCTGGCAAGTCACGCGAGCAAACCTTGGCGCGTTGAATTGCTATCGCTCCGAGCCCGCCGTTCGAACCTCGGAAATGTCCGGGCGATGTTGACCGAGCGGGTTCTGCTGGCAGTCAAGCGCGCGTCCGTGCCTTGCTTTCGCCCGTATTTACGGCACTTTCCAACTGTCCACCCTTGCGGCCCTCAAGCTACAGAAGTCGCCAGGTGCCGGGCCGCCAGCGATCAATATCTGTTCTGCACGATGAATTTCAGTGCGCCCTCGAATGCCTTTTCATCTGTACGCCAACAGAAATGCCGGCGTTATGCTCATTGTGAACAACAATTCATTTCAGTGCCGTGTTTTCGACCGCATTTCCAATGCTATACATCAAACCGGCACCAACCATTGGAGATCAACGCCGTGAACAAAACAATGAATAGCTGGGCAATGGGCGTCGCGGCTGCAACCGCTTCGTTCGGACTTCTCGTCGGCACCGCAAGCGCTCAGCTCGCGCCTGCCCCTGCAGCGCCGAAGGCTCCGGTGGCTGCGCCTGCCGCCCCGAAGACCGCTCCTGCCGCGCCGGCGGCTGCGAAGGCCAAGGTAGAAAAGAAGGCTCCATCGGCTTGCGCGAAGCTGGATGAAGCTGCCTGCAACGCCAAGGCCGAATGCTCGTACACGAAGCCGACAAAGGCAAATGTGAAGACGGGCAAGGTTCAGGCTCCGTACTGCCACTTGGCCAAGAAGACTGCCGCTCCGAAGGGCTCTGCCGCGCCTTCCGCAGCTCCGGCTCCAGCTGCACCGAAGGCGCCGGCGGCTACTGCGCCAGCACCGAAGGCACCGGGTGTGCCGAAGCCGCAGTAATTTGCGTGCAAATCTAACCGGAAGCTGCCGCATCAAATCGGTGCGGCAGCTTTTTTTATGGCCGGCCGGAAGCGGCTGGAATTACAAACCGCTCGCCTTTGACGCCGGCACGATCTGCGCCACGGCGTGGCCGCTATCGGAGCGGTAGCTCGAGTAGGGGTTGGTTGCTGGCGCCGCTGAAGCTATCTCGGCGAACTGCATCAGCGGCCACATCATCGCCTGCCACGCGCTGGATACCAGATCGTTGTTGACCGCAGGCGCGCTTGTTGGCGGCGTCCAGGCCCGTTGGCAGGACTGCAGGGTGGCCATTGTGCTGGCGAATGACGCCAGTGCCGACCATGGCTGCTCGGCAAACGGCAGCGCGCCGAACATTGCAGGTGAACGGCTCTGCGGCACTGTCCAGGCAGCCCACGTTGGCTGTGGGGCCGCGGGCGTCAGCCAGGATGACCAATCGAAGGGATTGGGCGCCGCCGGTGCGCGATACCACGAACGGGCAGGTTCTCTGCGATCGGTAACGGTGGAAATCGCTGCCGGTTTCGCGAACATCTCCGACGACGCCTCGGCAATCCGGCCAGTCAGCTCTGCTGCGAACTGCATCTGATGATCGAAGGCCAGCATCGATAGCTACTCCAAACCGAGTTCTGATAGCCGTTTCATAACACAACTGCTGCACTGCAACAAAAAGTAATATGACATCTATTCATTTAAAGTTTCTGGCGATCAGTCGTTCTTCACGGGCGCGGGTGCCTGAATGCGCGGCCGCATGTTAGGAATTGCGCCAGATCCCGCCAGCGTTGCCGTAACGGGTTCATAAATGTCCCCGAATGGCCCGCCAGCGCGGCGGCCGGCAAAAATCCAATACACCAGACCGGCAACGAGGCCCGTTACGGCATATGCCATTAGGGGATACTGGCTCGCGACAGACCCCATGCCGGGCGTCTCGCTGAAGTACTGCGCGGTGAACCCGGCGGTCGCTATGCCGAGGCCGGCGAATGCGTGATAAAACGAGCTTCGTACCCCTTGCCATTCGGATACAGCCGCTGACAGCAGTGCAAAGGGCGCCGCGAACACGGCAGAATGGGTTGCTGTAAGTGCTATCAACTCCAGAATCTTGGTCATGCGCTCTGGGTCGCCGCTCGATATATCGGAAGTTCCGACGGCAAACAGCACCGTGGTCAGGCCTGCAGCGAAGCATGCCAGAACGAAGCCGGACACAACTCGAAAGATTGTCGAAAACATTGTCGTTCCCCTCACTGGCGGCACAAAACCGTTCATCCAGCCCCAATCGAGACAGGTGACCCAATTTTTGGTTCAGATGCAAGGGTTCGTTCGCTTGACATAGCGCACGTTAGGCCTTGCGGCCAGCAACCAGCCAATAGACAAGACCACCGGCAAACCCGGCCGTGGCAAATACCTGCCACACAGTAATCAGATCCGGGTTGTTCCCGGTGCCTTCTTGCCCAAACCGGATCAGCAGTGGAATGGCTACCATGGCAGCTCCACCGCCCAGCACATAATAAAGGGCGGACCGGATGCGTACCACCTCGCCAACGATCACGAGCGCCAGCGCCGGAAGTATCGTCAGTCCTGAAGCTAGCAGGACACCGTGACCAAACAGTCCAAAGATCGCGTCGATGCCGTTGGCCTCGACACTTCCCGTCATATAGTGCACGACGCGCTCGTAGCCGAGCGTCAGCAATACGAACAAAGTGACGATCGACGCGATGACGAACGCCATCGGAACGACGATCATGCGTCCGAGCGCCGATAGGATCATCAGACTTGCGCCTCGCCGGCGGCGCCGGCCGATGCGATTGGCGCGCCGGAACGCTCGCTGGCTCTAAGCTTCAGGCTCTCCGATTTAAGCTGCCCGCAGGCCGCCAGGATATCGCGGCCGCGCGGCGTGCGAACCGGGCTTGCGTATCCGGCTTTGTTGATGATGTCGGCGAAGCGCTCGATCTCTTCCCACTCCGAGCACTCGTACTTGGTGCCGGGCCACGGGTTGAACGGGATCAGGTTGATCTTGGCCGGAATGCCTTTCAGCAGGCGGATCAGTGATCGGGCGTCTTCCGGGCTATCGTTGACGCCCTTCAGCATGACGTACTCGAAGGTGATACGCCGCGAGTTCGACGCGCCGGGGTAATTGCGGCAGGCGTTCAATAATTCGCCGATCGGGTAGCGCTTGTTGATTGGCACCAACTCGTCGCGCAGATCGTTGCGCACCGCATGCAGACTGATGGCGAGCATGGTGCCGGACTCGGCGCCCCAGCGTTCGATCTCGGGCACGACGCCGGAGGTTGAAAGCGTGATCCGGCGCTTCGAGACAGAGAGACCTTCGCCGTCGGCTGCGACGTCCATTGCCGCTTTGACGCACTCGAAATTGTACAGCGGCTCGCCCATGCCCATCAGGACGATGTTGGTGATCTTGCGATCGGCATCGGGCAGTAAACGTGCATCGGCTGGCGGCGTCGCGCCCGGCCAATCGCCGATCCGGTCGCGCGCAAGGAGGATCTGGCCGACGATCTCCTCGACCTCGAGGTTGCGGACCAGCTTCTGGGTGCCGGTGTGGCAGAACGAGCAATTGAGCGTGCAGCCGACCTGGCTCGAGATACATAGCGTGCCGCGATCAATCTCGGGGATATAGACGCACTCGATCTCGGGCGCGCGCACTTCGTGGCCGCGGATCGGCAAACGCAGCAACCATTTGCGCGTGCCATCGACCGATATCTGCTCCTCCACGATCTCCAGGCGGTCGAGGCTGAACATCTCGTCCAGTTTTGCGCGAAGTTCCTTCGAGACATCCGACATCTGGCCGAACGAGGTCACGCCACGCACGTAGATCCAGCTCCACAGCTGACTGACGCGCATCCGCAATTGCCGCTCCGGCACACCTACCGACGCCAGCGCTGCGCGCAAGCCATCGCGGCCAAGACCGGCAATTGTCGGCTTGGCATTGGCGGTTGCAGCGGCCGGCACAACCGGCGGCGTCGAGTCGAGCACGAGGACCATGGCAGCAATGTTCCGGTAGGAGCGTCAACGTCGTCCTTCAGTACCGCTAAATAGAGGCTGCGTGAAGGGTCGCACGCGCCGGTTCTCGCCGGCGTTGACCGCTGGTGGATCTACTCTTTTGCGATGGCGTATGCAACTACACGAGGCGGGAATTCGGTGATCGCTATTACCTGACGTGTCGCTATCATTGCATCCGACCCTTTGACCGTCCCCACTTCTGAGCGCCCCATGTTCGATGCCAAATTGCGCCGATACATCGATCCGTCGCTCAACCGGATCGCGCGCGATGTGGCGCAGGCGGGGATAAGTGCCGATCATGTGACGCTAGCTGGCGCGCTCGTAGGGCTGATCGCTGCGATTGCGATCGCGCTGGGCGCACCCCTTGTGGGACTGGTGCTCTTTCTCGCCGGCCGGGTGCTCGACGGTCTTGACGGTGCGGTAGCTCGCCAGACCAAGCCCACAAATCTGGGCGCCTACCTAGACATCGTACTGGATTTCGCGGTTTACGGAGCGATCCCGCTTGGCTTTGCCTTCCACAACCCGAGCCAGCATGCGGTGGCGGCGGCAGTACTCCTTGCGAGCTTTTTGCTCAACGGCGCGGCGTTCCTGGGTTTCGCGCTGATGGCCGAGAAGCTGCACCTGGAGACACAGGCGCAAGGCTACAAGTCGCTCTACTACTTGGGTGGCCTGGCCGAAGGTGCTGAGACGATCATGTGCTTCACGCTCATGTGCCTGCTGCCGGGCTGGTTTTCCCTGATCGCGCTGAGCTTTGCAGCGCTCTGTATCGTGTCAGGAGTCGCCCGCATCGTTTTGGCGTGGCGGCTTTTGGACGGCTCCTGAAACACTTCAACCCACCGAAGCCGTCAAGGCGTGGTCGAGATCGGCACGCAAGTCCTCGACTGCCTCCAACCCGATCGACAACCGCACGATGCCGTCGGTGATGCCGAGTTCGGCGCGTGCTTCTGGCTTCAATCGCTGGTGCGTCGTCGTCGTCGGATGGGTGATCAGGCTCTTCGTATCGCCCAAGTTGTTCGAAATTTTCACGATTCGCAGCGCGTTGAGAAAGCGGAAAGTCGCAGCCTTGTCGCCCCTGATCTCGAACGTCACGACCTGGCCACCGCCGGTCATCTGCCGGCGCGCAATATCGGCCTGCGGATGATCATCGCGGCCTGGATAAAGTACGCGCGAGATGTAGTCGTGCCTCTCCGCCAAATGGTCGGCGATGATAGTTGCCGACGCGCACTGCGCACGCACCCGGATCGGCAATGTCTCCAGGCCCTTCAACATAACCCAAGCGTTGAACGGGCTTATCGACGGTCCCGTCTGGCGAATGAAGTCGTGCAGATATTTCTTCACGAAGTCGCGGCTGGCCAGCACCACGCCGCCGAGACAACGGCCTTGCCCGTCTATGTGCTTGGTGGCCGAATAGATCACGACATCGGCGCCGAGCTTGAGCGGCTTCTGCAGCATCGGCGTCGCGAAGACGTTGTCGACGAATACAAGTGCGTCGTGCGCGTGCGCGATTTTCGCCACGCCCTCGATATCCACGAGTTCGAGTGTAGGGTTGGCTGGGGTTTCGAAGAACACAGCACGCGTGTTCGGGCGCATCGCAGCGCGCCAGTTTTCCAGGTGGCGGCCATCCACCAGCGTGAACTGGATACCGAAGCGCGGGCACAGGTCTTCGACGATATAGCGGCAAGAGCCGAACATTGCGCGGGCCGCAACGATGTGGTCGCCGGTCTTCAGATAACCCATCAACGCGGCGGTGACGGCCGCCATGCCTGTCGCAGTGGCGCGCGCTTCTTCGGCACCTTCGAGCAGGCGCATGCGCTCTTCGAACATCGAGACGGTTGGGTTACCGAAACGGCTGTACTGGTAGCCGGGGTCCTCATTCTTGAAGCGTGCTTCTGCCTGCTCAGCGTTGGCGTAGACGAAACCCTGCGTTAGGAATAAGGCTTCCGATGTTTCACCGAACTGCGAGCGCAGTGTGCCACCATGCACGAGCTGCGTTTCCGGCGCCCAGTTGTCAGAGGCGCTGCTGTCTTTGGCTTTGCTGTTCGTTGTCATGGACGTACCTGGACCCCAAAATGACCGCGGCCTTCACTTCGAAAGCAACCGGCCGTTGAAGCCGGCCAAACCGCGTTGGAGGATCGGGGCAAGGGCACCCCTCAAGTCCGCGTGCGGCCCTTTAGCGAATTGTTTTACGTGGCTGCAAGCCGGCCGGCCAAATCACCACGACAGAGGTTACCTCGTAGCGGCGAGCCGGTCGGGGGTCAAGCGGCGCTAGTGTCCGTTACGGCAGCGCTGCATCAAATCTTCTGGCCGGTCTTTTTCCAGTCCGCCATGAACTGCTCGATGCCCTTGTCGGTCAGCGGGTGTTTTACCAGTGCCTTCAATATTGCGGGCGGTGCGGTGATGACATCGGCGCCGATCAGAGCCGCTTGTTTGACGTGGTTCACGGTGCGGATCGAGGCAGCTAGAATGTCGGTCGAGAGGTCGGCATAGTTGTCGTAGATCGTACGGATCTCGGAAATCAGCTCCATGCCGTCGATGCCCTGATCGTCGAGGCGCCCGACGAAGGGCGAGATGAACGTTGCGCCGGCCTTTGCCGCCAGAAGCGCCTGGTTCGCCGAAAAACACAACGTGACGTTGACCATGGTTCCTTCGCCGGTCAGCGTCTTGCAAGCCCGCAAGCCGTCCAAGGTGAGAGGCAATTTCACAGCGACATTCTTTGCGATCTTGGCGAGCGTGCGCCCCTCCGCCAACATGCTCTCGTAATCGAGGGCCGCGACTTCGGCGCTCACGGGGCCCGGCACAATCGCGCAGATTTCTTTTATGATGGTCTTGAAATCACGGCCCGATTTGGCGACGAGCGATGGGTTGGTCGTCACGCCATCAAGCAGCCCCAAGCTTGCGAGATCGGCAATCTCGGCAACATCCGCAGTATCGGCGAAGAACTTCATGATCTATCTCCAGAGCCTTAGCCTTGCCTTGGGACCGACTTATCTCTCGTCCTAGGCTGTTCGCTTGATGATTCGTCTCTTGTAGTCCGGTGGTCCGCCTCTTGAACAGCCTGTTTGATGCCGAAGAGCTAACGCAAACGCTGCCCGTAACCGTGCCGGTGCTGCTGCCGGTGGCGCTCGACCAAACCTATGACTATCTCCTGCCCGAAGGTGCTGCCATCGCGCCAGGTGACTTTATTATGGTGCCCTTCGGTCCGCAAACAAGGATCGGCGTCGTTTGGGACCAGGCGCTGGGCGCCACGGACAAGCCGCTAAATCTCAAAAAGATGAAGACCGTGACGGGCGTGATCGATGTGCCGCCGCTGCCTGCGCTTTCCATGCGGTTCGCCGAGTGGATCTCGAAGTACACGCTGGCCCCCCTCGGCATGGTCCTTCGCATGATGATGGGCGCACAGTCGGCATTCGAGCCGCAAAAACCGCGCTCAGGCGTGCGATTGGCGCAAGGTGCGGTGACTCCGCCACGCATGACGCCGGCGCGACTGAAGGCGATGCATGTCGCGGCGGACGGCCTGATCCGGGCGAAGTCCGCTCTGGCGCTGGAAGCCAACGTATCGGCCGGCGTGGTCGATGGAC
>JANOOW010000202.1:0-2289 GCA_031421555.1 Hyphomicrobiaceae bacterium
GGTTCGGCTTGTTTTGTGTGGGTTTGTCTGCCTGGTTTTGAGGGTCGGATCACAATTTCGCTGCGCAGCGAAGCGCAGCACCCGAAGGGCAAGCCGCAGGCTCGGGGAATTTGTGCTCTGACCCCAAAAACACCCGCTTCCGAATTTGTCAGAGTGGTGCCGATGAAAGGGTTAGACCCCGACGAGGTAGCTGTCAACTGTGTTCCATGTACTTGTGAAGAGCCGCTCCCGATCGGCGGAAGTTGACCCAACGACTTGACCATGACGCAACGGATCTGCCGCCGCCTTGATTTCCCGTAGTGCTTGCTCATCACATCCAGTGACTTCTCGGAACTTTGCCCACTGGATCGCTTTGCTCTCTTCCGTTAATGAGTTAACTGCGGCGCAGTGATGTCGCAATGACTCGATGGCGCGGTAGCAATAGAAGGCGGTGTCGTCAGCGTGCTTTATGGACGAGGCCAAATCACTGAAGCAGCGGCTTAGGTAAATTCCATTCGCCCCCAAGATCTTTTCGCGCAGCTTGGCCAAAGCGTCGGATAGATCGAGGTTCGCGCCTCGTGCCGCTAGGCAAGGAATATCAATTCCAAAGACGTAGTCGGTAGCGCGCTCCTGGTTCAGAACCCTGGTCAGTTCGAAGTCGTACGCAAGCCCTTTGAGATATCCGACCATTTGCAAATGACCTTGAACGATGTTGGCCACTACGTTGCGCAGATCAAAAATGTTCCAGTCGTGCTCCGTTTCTACCCAGACAACGGCTTGGTTCAGGAGGATGCTGACCCGTGCCGTAGCCTGAACCCCTGACGATAGATGCTTGAAGCCGAGCGCGAATTGCAAGGAGAGCTGGGCGCGCTCGGGAAGCACGGTTCCTTGGAAGATGTACGGTTGCATGGCTTCGGGGTCTAATGTAGAAGTGACCGGCTGACGGTAGGCTGGCGGAAGCTTGCCGATCGGATGTCCGTGTCGACTGCCATGTAGACGTCACTTCCGGAAGCTGCCCTTCTCGCACCAAAACTTCGTCTTGACACCTGACTGTCCCTGAAAAAGCGCTTGTGCCTGCTCGCAGTTGCCACGGTTGTATGACTCGCCGTCCGACGCATCGAACGTCGCGACGTGAATGCGCATGTTCTCATCCGTGACACTGTTTCGGTACAGAGAGAAGACCGCTCCTTCGCCGCCACCACACCCAGCAGCAGCAAACACGGCGAGGAGCACCAACCGGCTTTGCATGACGTCTAACGTGGAGCTAACCGGCCGCCGGAGGGAACCCAGCAGCGCAGCTGTTGGGCGGTCCGTGTTGAGCGCAGGGTTAGGGGGCACTGTGTTGAATAACCTGAGCATTGGCGGAATCAAGATTGAGACAAACATTCTCGCGCACGCTTTCTGGATCAAACCCTTCGCGAAGTTCAAGCGGTACTGGATGCAGCCATCTTGGCTCCCCCTCTCCCGATCCGTGTGGCGTGAAGGCGAAAATTGCGCGAAACACTGTGGCTTCTTGCTGCAACCAGACCCGAAGGCAAGCAATTGTCGTCGCTGAAAACACAAATGACCAATGGGTGACGTAAATCAACAAGAAAAGATCGCGTACGCCATTCCTTGGATATCTGACGGATTTTTCTCGGATCTTCGACAGAATGTATTTAGCGTATTCATAAGGCTTGTAGCTGGCCGGAGCACTTTCGTATGGGCCAGCCAACGGTGCAACCTCCTGAAGTTCCAGGTAAGCAGGGCCACGTGTTGTTGCGACGGTGAAGTCAAAGTCGTTTTCTGGATTTGGCTTAAGGTCGGAAAACAAAGGCGCGTCACCGGCGGTAATTGAGGCTCGAGCCATTGCGTCGACGAACCATCCAGCAATCAGACTTTCGACTTCGGCCTTTTCTGCAGGGTACTCAAGCCTCTGATATGAGCCTTGGACAGAGCCATCTTCCATTACCTGTGCTCGGAAATAGCCTGTACGGCCAACGGGCTTCACCATGTTCTGCCCCTAACGCAATGTATGCGGCAAAACCTGCAACATAACTCGGCACCTGCGGTTTAACTTTGGCACTGAATTCCTCCGAAAGCGGCGTAGACGTTGGTTCGCATCGAATGTACGGCCTTTTCGTACAGTTATAAACCTTTTGCGAAACCCGGCGGGATCTGAATTGCTGGCGCTTTTATAGACGCGAAGTTCAACGCAGCTGACGGGGCCGCATTCGTTTAACAATCGACTTGTATTGCAAAAATCAACTTGGCGCAACGGGCTTGCTGCCCCCAAATTCGTGACTTCAAACCCTTGTGGATGCGCCGAGG
>JANOOW010000203.1:0-6237 GCA_031421555.1 Hyphomicrobiaceae bacterium
GGCACAGTTGGGGCCAACGTCGAACTCAAGTTGCCTGACATCGTCACGCTCAGCTTGCGGCAGGCAGTGGCCCCCAACATGCGCGTGTTGGGTACCGTCGAGTGGACACAGTGGAGCCGCTTCGATGAGCTCCGTGTAAAATCGGCTAACTCGGGTGTGACCCTGGCTGCGATCCCGGCTAATTGGAGCGATAGCTGGCTATTCTCGGTCGGTGGTGAGTATGACGTCAATCGTGCACTGACACTGCGCACCGGCGTCGGCTACGAGATCTCGCCGGTCGATGATCCCACCAAGCGCATCGTCGGGATCCCGGATTCGAACCGGATCTGGGCCAGCATCGGCGCTTCCTACAAGTACAGCGCCTCGACCTCGATCGACTTCGCCTACACGCACATCTTCCTGGAAGATGCCGAACTTCGCCGCACGTCCCTCCAGGGACTGGCCGTAGTAGCTGACGTCGAAGCCAAGACCGACATCTTATCGGTTGCTTTGAAGACGCGCTGGTAAGCATTACGTTTCAGCGTTGCCGTAACAGGCCGGCCCAGCAATGGGTCGGCTTTTCGTTTTGGGTGCGCGCGCAGGGGCTTTCTTACGGTGCCGGTTGACCCATGCCGATCGATGCCGTTTAGTCGGCTGCATAAACTATCTCTTGTCTCCGAGGGAACATGCCAACCGATCGCTTGCCTACCTACGACGACATCCTCGCCGCTGCTGACCGGCTGTCGGCCCTGGCGGTGAAGACACCGCTCGTCGAACATCCAGCGCTCAACGCGCGGACAGGCGGACGCGTTCTGCTCAAGGCCGAAAACCTGCAGCGCGTCGGCGCGTTCAAGTTTCGCGGCGCCTACAATGCAGTCGCCCAGATCGATCGCGCTCAGTTCCCGGGCGGCGTGGTGGCGTGCTCCTCAGGCAATCACGCCCAAGGGATCGCTGCAGCGGCAACCTTGTGCAACATGCGCTCGTTCGTCGTCATGCCCGCCGATGCGCCACGTCTGAAAATCGAGCGGACCAAGGCATTCGGCGCCGAAGTCCATCTGTACGATCGCAACACGGAAGATCGCGATGCTATCGCCCTTCGGATTTGCGCCGAGCGTGAGGCCGCCTTCGTCCACCCCTTCGATGACGCGCGCGTCATTGCTGGTCAGGGCACCGTCGGATTGGAACTGATGGCGCAAGCCGAGGCGATCGGCGCGATGCCCGACGCCGTTCTGGTTTGCTGCTCGGGTGGTGGCCTGGCATCTGGCATATCGATCGCGGTCAAGCACGCGAACCCGGCGTCCGAAGTCTTCACGGTCGAGCCGGCAGGCTTCGACGATTTCGCGCGATCGCTCGTCAGCGGTCAGCGCGAGAAGAACGCACATATGTCCGGCTCGATCTGCGATGCATTGATGTCCAATTCACCGGGCAAGCTTACGTTCGCCGTCGGCCAAAAGACGATGAAGGGCGGTCTGACGATCACCGACGACGAGGCGCGCGCTGCCATGCGCTTTGCCTATCACGAGTTGAAGCTCGTCTTGGAGCCGGGCGGGGCAGCGGCATTGGCAGCGGTGCTGGCGGGCAAGCTGCCGACGAAAAACCGTACTATTGCGTGCGTGCTTTCCGGCGGCAATGTCGACCCAGCCGATTTTGCTCAGATCATCATGGCTGCTTGAGCAGCGCGTCGATCCGGGCGATGTCAGGCGCACCGCCGTCGGACTGGGCTTCGTGGCGTAGGGTCTGCAGCAGCGCGTCGATGCGGCCAAGCGCACCGTCCAGCGAGGCAGCAACATCCGTTGCGCGTTTAGCGTGCGCCGCCTGTCTTGCGCTGTGGGCATAGATTTCCGATGCACGGGCCGCGATCTGCTCGCAGGCCGCACTATCGACGGGTGCTGCCTGGAGGTCCCAGGCCAATTGATGCAAGGCTTCGGCAGACTTCAGGATCTGACCAGGCTCCGGCTCGTCAGCCTGGGCCGCCGGTTTCGCTGTGACCCGATTACGCGCCGACTGCAGCTCTGCACGCAGGTTCGTGACTTCCGTCTGCAGTTGTCCGAGCAGTGCCGGCGGCTGACGCAGCGAGGATTGCAGCTTGCCGAGGGCATCTTCCAGCATCGCGCTGTCGAGACGCCGGGCCCGTCGGCCGTGCTCGGTCAGAAACCATCTACCGCGGGCGCTCTCCAGCAGCGCCGCTTCAATCGACCGGTATTCGGTCTCGACGTCGGCTCCGCCTGGAAAGGATGCGGCTGGTGGGTGCTTCGATGGGTTCATGATCTAGTTCCAGAGTAGATGTCGTCAGCCACACGGATGACATCCCATCAGTACGTGATTCGAGGATATATCGCTCGTGCGCAGCTAGCGCGCGTGGCACTTGCGCATCCCGGTACCGCTGCCTACGACGTTCGGCATCGTGAACGGTGACGACATATAGACAAGAGGCATTGCACATTGACGGGGCGGCGGGATGAAACGTTTGCTTTGCGGATCGCGGCATTTTTCGGGGCGCTGTTTCTCGTCTATGGCGTCTCTCTGCCTTACCTGCCGGTGCTGCTCGACGCGCGTGGCTTGAGCGCTGGGGAGATCGGCATCGTGTCCTCGGTGCCGCTGTTCATCAGGCTGCTGCTGACGCCGGCCATTGCCGTTCACGCCGACCGGCGCGGCGACCACCGCTCGGTCGTCATCGGGTTGAGCGTCTGCGGCGTGGCAGCCATTCTGCTGCTGGCGTTCGTGCGCGGCTTCTGGCCCATCCTCCTGTGCGCGACACTGTTCCTGGTCGCCATCCAGTCGATCATGCCGCTAATCGAGACCATTGCGATGGCGGGCGTCAAGCGCGGCGGTCACGATTATGGGCGGATGCGCCTTTGGGGGTCGGCAAGCTTCATTGTCGTGACGTTCGCAGGCGCAGGCGCAATCGACCGGCTGGGAAGCGGCGCCGTTGTCTGGCTGCTGACGATCGGAGCCGCATCGACGCTTGCTGCCGCCGTCATGCTGCCGCGGCCAGATCTTGGCGGCGCGCAATCTGGACCGGTCAATGCGACGGTCAAGCCGCGGCTCGATTTGGCAGCGGCGCGCGCGCTGGTGACCGCGAAGCCGGTTCTGCTGTTTTTGATTGCGGCTGGCGCTGCGCAATCGGCGCATGCGGTTTTCTACGCTTTCGGCGTCCTTCAATGGCGCGCGAGCGGCATTCCCGGCAGCTGGATCGGTCTGCTCTGGTCGATCGGCGTGATCGCCGAGATTGCGTTGTTCTGGTGGTCCAAACAAATTCTGGCGAAGGTCACCGCTGTCGATCTGATCGTTATCGGCGCTGCGGCATCCGTCGGGCGCTGGACGCTGATGGCGTTCGATCCGCCGCTGGCCCTGCTTGTTCCCCTGCAGATTTTGCACGGTGCGACGTACGGTGCGAGCCACCTAGGCGCGATGCATTTTATTCAAGCGCGTGTTCCAGAGGGGCAAGCGGGGACGGCGCAAGCGCTCTATTCAACCGTGACGGCGGGCATCGGCATGGGCCTTGCGACGATGTTCGCGGGCTTTGCATTCGAGCGGTTCGGCGGGTTGAGTTATCTCGGCATGGCCGCACTGGGCGCGGTAAGCCTCGCAGCCGCATTGGCTTTAGGCCGGGCTATCCCCACAGCTGCGATGTTGCCGGAGAGATCCAGCCGTCGCGAATGACCAGTCCGTTCGCGCGATCCTTGGCGAGCAACAGCGGCCCGTCGAGATCGACCCAGTCTGCGTCGCTGGCGAGCACGAGTGCAGGCGCCATCGACAACGACGTGGCGACCATACAGCCGACCATGATGCGCAAGCCAGCAGCGCGGGCCGCCTCCACCATCGCGAGCGCTGGGGTCAGTCCGCCGGTCTTGTCCAGCTTGATGTTGACGGCCTCGTAGCGGCCGGCGAGTGCGGCAATACCTTCCGCACCGTGCGCGGACTCGTCGGCACAGACGGGGACCGGATGATCGATCGCGCCAAGCGCTGCGTCGGCATCGGCTGGTAGCGGTTGCTCGATCAATTCGAAGCGCGTCTCATAAGCCACCGCAAGCAATGCGGCGAGCTGCGATGGCTGCCAGCTTTCGTTGGCATCGGCGATCAGGCGTGCATCCGGCCTGCTGGCGCGAACCGCTCGCATCCGCGCGGCATCGTCAGCCCCGCCAAGCTTCAACTTCAGCAGAGGCAGGCTTGCGACGCTTCTAGCCTTGGCAGCCATCGCCTCCGGGGTGTCGAGGCTCAACGTGTAGCAGGTGAGAATGAGTTGCGGCGCCGGTCGTCCAGCCCGCAGATGCGGGGCGATCCCCGTGCGCTTCGCCTGCCAATCCCAGGTGGCGCAATCCAGCGCGTTGCGGGCAGACTTGCTGTTCAGCGCTGCCAATGCGCTCTTGGCATCGACGAGCGGCCCCAGTGCTTGGAGTTCCGCCAGTGTTGTTTCCGGCGTTTCACCGTAGCGCGCGTACGGCACGCATTCGCCGCGACCGGTGATGCCTTCAGCCGACACTTCAACGACGACGACAACTGCCTCGCGTTTCGAGCCGCGCGAAATCGTGAAGGTACCGTCGATCGGCCAACGCTCGATCGACGCCGTAATGCTGAAGAGCGAAGCGGGCTGGGTCATCTCGCATGACCTGTCAGTTTAGTCTGCCGCTTACATGCGCGAGAAACAGGTAGACGCGGCCGGTGTCGGAGGTCAGCTGGCTTTGCGTCAGACGGCCCGACGGATCGCGCCGGTCGCTCTCGCTCAGAATACGCTCATAGTCGCCGAGATAGCGATTGACCGTGTGCTGGAATTCGGTCTCCTCGCGATAGCGGCGGGTCACCTCGTCGAACGCGGCGCGGCCTTCGGCGGTATAGATGCTGCGCACCATCACGCCGCGTTGGCCGGCCCGATAACGCGCCCAGATCGCCGATGCCGTAGCCGCATCGAGTGCGCGGGAAATCACCTCGACGTTAAGGCCGACGGACTGTCCGGTCCTGGCGCCCGGAATAGCTGTATGCTGGCCGGGCATTTGCTGACGGCTGTGTGAAGCGCCGTCGTCATCATGCGAGGCGCGGGCCAAGAGATCGCCGAGGGACCACGAGGAATTGCGCGGGTCAACTGACGGCGGCACGTTCAGTGGTTGCGCCATCGGTGGCATCACGCCAGCGGGCGGGCGCGGTTGTCCGCGTTGACCGAGTTCCTGCGCTAGGCTGTTGCCGAGCGTGCTGAGGTTTCGGCCGCCATCACGGCCCGGAAGCGGATAGCCAGCCGCCGCGAGCGAGCTTGGGCCGGGCGACAACGCTTCCACCGGGGGGGCGATGTCACGCCGCGAGGCTTCGCGGTTGGTTAGGCTGGAAAGCTGTTCGAGTGCGCGAAGTTGATCGCCCAAGGCGCGCCGCATGGCATCGGCGCTCTCTTTCGTGGTGTTCGGCATGGTCTGCAATTGCGCGCGCATATGCGCCTGCTCGAACTCGAACGCGCTAGCGGCGGCCGCAGCCTTGCTGCGCATTTCGCCGGACGAGACCGTGAACTGTTCCGTCATCGAACCTAGCCGCTGTGTGACTTCCTGGCTGACGTTGGAGAATTTTGCCCGCAGGTCTTCAAGTGCGCGATCGGTCTCCAACGACGCATCGTGCTTCAGGCGTTCGATGTCGGCGATGGTCGAGCGCGAACGCGCTTCGGCGCCGCGTGCCATCTCGTCGGTCAACAGCCGGGTGCGGTTCTCGGCATCCGACAGCGACCCTTCGAGCGTCGATGAGTACCCTTGCATGAAGCGCGAAAGGTCTTCCGCCTTGCCCGACATGCGATCGAGTGTCGTACTGAGTTCGACTTGGCGGTTCTGCAGCGTCACGTCGATCTTGTAGTTGGCCGACTCGAGGGCGTTAGCCGCCTTCATGATCGTCTGACCCTGGTTCTCGAAGCGGTTGGTGACGCTGTTGATCTGCCCGAGCAGGTTCTCCGATACGTTCTTCAGCAGATCCGACTGGCTGGCAAGGCCCTCGATCGCCTTGATCGATTGCTTGGTGATGTTCTCGCTGGTGCGGCGAACGGCATTGATCCCGTGCATCAGTGTCTCGTCGAGTTCGACGGCTTGCTTGCCGATCGTCTCGCTCATGTTGCGGGCGTGATGCTCCATCGCGGAGGTGAGGGCGTTGGCCTTTTCGCCGACCGCGCCGTCGATCGTCATGGTCGAGCGCAGGATCGACTCGTCGAACAGGCGGAGGCGCTCGGAGAACGCGTTGTCGAGCGTCTTGGTACGCTCGACAAGCTGCATGTCGAGGGCTTGCGCGCGGTTG
>JANOOW010000204.1:0-1657 GCA_031421555.1 Hyphomicrobiaceae bacterium
GGGAGTGGGGTCAAGTATGCTGCATACAGGCTTTGGTGCTGCTGAATACTTGGTCTATCTGGCATCGACGCGCGTTTCCATGATAGATTTACCGGTAAACGCGCGCGTCACACTCGAAGTGCTCTTTGCTTTAGGAGAGACCATGTATACCCAGTCTCTGAGCGTCGAGGTTGCACCCGCAAAAAGCGCTGCGGAGGATGCCAGTCGTCTCGCCCGGTTCCAGGCGCGCATCGATGCCGAGGAGCGCATCGAGCCGATGGACTGGATGCCGGCTGCCTATCGGCAAACGTTGATCCGGCAGATTTCGCAGCATGCGCACTCGGAGATTATCGGCATGCAGCCGGAGGGCAACTGGCTGACGCGCACGCCCTCCCTGAAGCGCAAGCTGCAAATGATGGCGAAGATCCAGGACGAGGCAGGTCACGGGCTTTATCTCTACAGTGCTGCCGAGACGCTCGGCGTGTCGCGCGAGGAGCTGGTCGGCCAGTTGCTGTCGGGCAAGGCCAAATACTCGTCGATCTTCAATTACCCGACGCTGTCGTGGGCGGATATCGGCGCGATCGGCTGGCTCGTCGACGGCGCCGCCATCATGAATCAGATCCCGATCTGCCGTTGCTCCTATGGTCCGTATGCGCGCGCCATGGTTCTTATCTGCAAGGAGGAGAGCTTCCATCAACGCCAGGGTTTCGAAACGATGATGGCGTTAACGAACGGGTCGGCCGATCAGAAGGCGATGGCGCAGGACGCGCTCGACCGCTGGTGGTGGCCGTCCGTCATGATGTTCGGTCCGTCCGACAAGGACAGCGTGCACTCGGACCAGGCGATGCGCTGGAAGATCAAGCGCTTCACCAACGACGAATTACGCCAGAAGTTCATCGACGCGACGGTGCCGCAAGCGCACTTTCTCGGACTGACGATCCCAGACCCCGCGCTGAAATACAACGAAGGCACCAAGCACTGGGACATCGGCCCGATTGATTGGGACGAGTTCTGGCGCGTCGTCAAGGGCGATGGTCCTTGCAACAAGCAACGCCTGCGGGCGAAGCGCGAGGCGCACGAACAAGGTGCATGGGTGCGGGCAGCCGCCGAAGCATTTGCCGGCAAGCGCCGCGCTCGAAGAGCTGCGGCGCAGATTGCAGCTGAGTAGCGCGCGGGAGACGAGAATGCCGGACAAGAATTGGCCGCTCTATGAAGTGTTTCTCCGCCCGCGCAATGGGCTCAGTCACAAGCACGTCGGCAGTCTGCATGCGGTGGACGATGAGATGGCGCTGCAGAACGCACGCGATGTCTATACCCGGCGGGGCGAGGCGCTGAGCATCTGGGTGGTGCCGAGTAAGGCGATCATCGCCTCGGAACCTTCAGACAAGGACGCAATGCTGGAGCCGTCCGATCCAGAGCGCAAGCCGTACCGGCATCCGACGTTCTACGACATCCCCGACGAAGTTGGTCACATGTGATGCCAGAGCCCGGGACCAATGCACACTTCGAGTACGTTCTGAGGTTGGCGGATGACGCCCTCGTGCTCGGCCACCGGCTATCGGAATGGTCCAGCCGTGCTCCGACCTTGGAGGAAGACATTGCGCTATCGAATATCGGCCTCGATCTCGTCGGCCAGGCACGCTCGCTTTTCGCCTACGCCGGCCGCGTGGAGGGCAAG
>JANOOW010000205.1:0-3537 GCA_031421555.1 Hyphomicrobiaceae bacterium
CACGCCGGATTTCGCCAATACCGATTGCGTCGTGCTGTGGGGCAACAATCCCTCGACGACGTGGCTCGCGCGCAATGTCGAGATCATGAAAGGCCTGAAGCGCGGTGCACGGCTCGTCGTCATCGATCCGCGACCTACTGCATTCGCCAAGCGTGCGACGCAGTGGCTGCGCGTGCGCCCAGGCACCGATCAGGTGGTCGCACTCGGCTTGGCGAATCTGCTACTGACGAGCGGGCGCTTCGACCAGGCGTTCGCGGCGAAATGGACCAACGCCAGCCTGCTGGTGCGGGCCGACACCGGCCGTTTCCTGCGCGAGAGCGATTTAGTGGAAGGCGGACGTGGCGACGTGCTGTTCTCTCGCGCCGGTGCGACGGATGCCTTGCTGCCCTATGATGTGGCGCGTGGGAGCTGGGCCGGTGATGGATCAACGGCCGCGCTGCGGTGGCACGGCAATGTCGAAACCACACCCGGCAGCGTCACATGCCACACGGCGCTGGAATTGTTCGCCCGCGCCGCCGCCGAATATCCGCCCGGGCGCGTTGCCGGGGTGAGCGGCGTTGGGACGGCGGAACTGGCTAACGCCGCCGAGATCATCGCCGCGGCGAAGTCGGTCGCCTACTATGCTTGGAATGGTGTCGGCCAAGGCGTCATCGCGACCCAAACCGATCGGGCGATCTCGATCCTCTATGCGTTGACCGGCAGCTATGGTGCCAAGGGCGGCAATGTGCCGGGTGGCGCGGCACCATTCGTCGATATATCCGGGCAGGATCTGCTCTCGCCCGCTCAGCGCGCGAAGGCCATCGGCCTTGCCGAGCGCCCGCTCGGACCGGGTCTGCATGGCTGGGTAACGGCGCGCGACGTCTATCGCGCCGTCATCGATAAGGCGCCTTATGCTGTGCGCATGCTGATGTCGTTCGGCACTAACCTGCTGGTGTCGCAACCCGATACAGCGACCGCCCGCAAGGCGCTTGCCGCGCTTGAATTCCACGTTCACGTCGACTTTTTCGTCAATGCCACGGCGCGCGAAGCGGACATCGTCTTGCCGGCAGCGACGTCATGGGAGCGGGAAGGACTGCGTACCGGTTTCGATGCCAGTCTCGATGGTCTGCGCCATGTGCAGATGCGACCAGCGGTGATCGCGCCGGTCGGGGAGGCACGTTCGGATACGGATATTGTTCTGGCGCTTGCCGGGCGTCTGGGACTTCAAGCAAAATTGTTCGATCTCGATGTTGATCGCGGACACCAGGAGGTGCTGGCGAAGGCGGGCCTGACGGTCGCGGATTTGCGGCGCGCGCCTGCGGGCATCGATGTGGATGGCCACGTGGCCTTCGATGCGCATACGGTCGAGGTCGACGGAATCGTGTGCGGGTTCCCGACGCCGACGCGTAAGATCGAGATCTATTCCGAGCGTCTGCTGGAAGCCGGCTATCGGCCGCTGCCGACGTTCGAAGACGATGATCTGTCAACCGCCAGTGCAGCCTTTCCGCTGCGCTTGGGCAGCGCCAAGTCCGTCGCCTTCTGTCACAGCCAGCATCGCAACATCGAGTCGTTGCGACGGCTGATGCCGGATCCGATCGTGGAAATGGCGCCACAGGATGCGGCGTCGCGGTCGATCGCGCAGGGCGACTGGGTGCGCATAAACTCCCGCGCCGGCACTACGGTTGCTCGCGCCAAAATCGTCTCAGAACTCGCCCCGGGAGGCGTTTTCGGCCAACACGGCTGGTGGGTCGACGGAGCCGATGGCAGCCCGTACGACAGCGCGCATCCGCTCGCAGCCAACCTCAACGGCGCCATCGGCACCGAGCGCGCCGACCCCATCAGCGGCTCCATCCCATTGCGGGCCTATTGGTGCGAGGTGGAAAAATTGACGCCCACGATCTGATCCACGGGGGCTCACACGTATCCATTCTATGGAATCGATGTGCTGATCGGCCTGATTGGACTACGCCTATTCACACCATCACAACCGAGCTCCGGCCCACTCTTCGCGGGATACTTCGCTAATCGGACTGAGCTGTTGAACGGTAGCAAACGCTATGCTGTCGACCGGCAATCAAGGAGCGCGAACAATGCAACCTTCAGTTCTGTCGAGATTTAGCCTCGATGGCCGATGCGCGATGGTCACGGGCGCAGGTGGGGGACTCGGCGCCGGTATTGCCGCTGGCCTGGCAGAGGCCGGCGCAAATATCGTGCTGGCCGGCCGCACGCGAGCGCCGCTGGATGAGACCGCGGCCGCGGTGCGCGCGCACGGCCGCGAGGCCGTCATCATGATCTGCGACATTACCGATCGAGCGTCGGTCCGGGCCGCAATCGCGGCGCTGCCACGCCTCGATATTCTCGTCAACAACGCGGGCATCAGCATTCCGGAGCCGTTTCTCGAAGTCCCGGATGCAAGCCTCGATGCTACACTTAATCTCAATGTCACCGCGACCTACGTCGTGTCCCAGGCTGCAGTGCGTAAGATGCTGGAAGATCCCGAGCGGCGCGAGAAAGGCGGCGCGATCGTCAATATTTCCTCGCAAATGGGGCACGTGGGCGCTGCGAACCGCACCGTCTACTGCATGTCGAAGCACGCGGTCGAAGGGCTGACGAAGGCGCTGGCAATCGAATTGGCGCCACAGCGCATCCGCGTCAATAGTGTCGGGCCGACCCTGGTTGACACACCGCTCTCGCGGCGCATCGTCGATACGCCTGAGAAGCGCACGTATTTCGAGTCCCGCATCCCGCTGGGATCGCTCGCCAGCATCACGGACATTGCCGCCGCAGTAATTTACCTGGCCTCGCCGGCGGCTACTATGGTCACCGGTGCCCACCTGCTGGTCGACGGCGGATGGACCGCTCAGTGACCGGCTGAGTCTTCCCTATATGTAATGGCGGAACAGATCCGGGTCGCTGCGCAAGTGAGCGGCCGGCGCGTGGTGGACGATTGCGCCATTCTTCAGCACGTAAGCGCGATCGGCGATCTGCAAAGCAGCGGTCTTCTGTTCGACCATCAGCACGGCGATGCCGGTCTTTGCTAGTTCGCCAAGGGCTGAGAGGATGCGCTGAAGCGCTTGCGGCGCCAGCCCTAGGGAGGGTTCATCCAGCATCAGCAGCTTCGGTGCCATCATCAGCCCACGGGAAACCGCCAGCATCTGCTGCTCGCCGCCTGACAGAGATCCGCCAGGAACGTGCCGACGCTCCTTTAGAACCGGGAAGCGCGAGAATTCCGCGTCGAGGCGCCGGTCCAGTTCGTCGCGGCCGATGCCATCGAGATGCTGGGCGCCGATCAGCAGGTTCTCTTCGACGGTCAGGGCCGGAATAATCTGCCGCCCTTGCGGCACATGCACTAGGCCGGAGCGCGCTAGGAGGTGCGGCGCGACACCCGTGATGGACCGCCCGTCGTAGCGAATTTCACCGCCGCGAACTTCAACCTGACCGGAGATCGTTCGCAGCAAGGTTGTCTTGCCGGCCCCGTTGGCGCCGAGCACCACGACGAGTTCGCGTGGCGCCACTACGAGATCGACGTCGCGCAGAATGCCGATGCGGCCAATGCCA
>JANOOW010000206.1:0-2746 GCA_031421555.1 Hyphomicrobiaceae bacterium
GGCGGCTGGCTGCCACCGGTCGATGCGGTGCCGTTCACGCTGGTGCCTGGGGTGATCTGGTTTCTCATCAAGGTGACGTTCGTGTTCTTCATGTTCGCGATGGTGAAGGCGATCGTGCCGCGCTACCGCTACGACCAGCTGATGCGTTTGGGCTGGAAAGTGTTCCTGCCGCTGTCGCTCGTGATGGTCGTGCTGACCGCGAGTTACCTGCATTTCGTGAGGTACGCGGCATGACGACGGCAATGGTTCGTGGCATTAAATCACTATTTCTCGCCGAATTCGTAAGCGCGTTCTTTCTGGGCATGCGCTATTTCTTCTCGCCGAAGAAGACGTTTAACTATCCGTTTGAGAAGGGTCCGTTGTCACCGCGCTTCCGGGGCGAGCAAGCGCTGCGCCGCTATCCGAACGGCGAGGAGCGCTGCATCGCATGCAAGTTGTGCGAGGCGATCTGCCCGGCTCAGGCGATCACCATTGAGGCGGGTCCGCGCCGCAACGACGGGACACGGCGCACCACCAAGTATGATCTCGACATGACCAAGTGCATCTATTGCGGCTTGTGCCAGGAGGCCTGCCCGGTCGATGCCATCGTCGAAGGCCCGAACTTCGAGTTCGCGACCGAAACGCGCGAGGAGCTGTTCTACGACAAAGACCGGTTGCTCGCGAACGGCGACCGCTGGGAACGCGAGATCGCGAAGAATTTGGAGTTGGATGCGAAGTACCGGTGAGGGATGACAGTAGGTGTTAGGCAGTAGGCAGTAGGCAGTAGGCAGTAGGCGGAGACGCTAACTTCCCCACAGCCGTCATCCCGGCCCCGGATCGGCGTCCGGGGTAAACTGTGGCCGGGACCTACGGCAAGCCTCAACCAGGGCGGTGTGTTGGTGAGAGAAGACGTTTGCGATTGCGGGACCCGTTTGCCGCAATTGAACATCGAGTGAATTGCCTGTTGTCGTGGGCCCCGGCCTCCGCCGGGATGACGGCACGGGGTGGATTGAGCCGAGTAAAACGCGGAGAAGGTTGCCTTCGTTTGGGGCGGCCTCCGCCGGGATCGCAGCACGGGGTAAGTTAATGCCTAAGGAAAGTTATCCCCGTGCACGCTGGCGGTGGTAGTTTCGGGTAGGCTGGCAGTATACCGCATAGTGTCATCCTCGGGCTTGTCCCGAGGACCCAAGCGTGAGGCTCGGCCGGTGCTGAAGGGGGCTTGCGGACGGGGCGGCAATCGTCCCCCACGGCGCGTAGCGGTTTAATGGGTCCTCGGCCCAAGGCCGAGGATGACAGTTGAATGTGTTGCTGCCAGCCAGTCATGCGGCTGGCGGGGCTCGAATATCGGACGAGACGGCGATGGCAGTTACAGCAGGCTTCTTTTACCTATTCGCAGTGCTCGCGGTATTTTCCGCCGGCATGATGATCGTTGCCAAGAACCCCGTGCACGCGGTGCTGTTCCTGATCTTGACGTTCTTCAACGCGGCCGGCCTGTTCATTTTGCTCGGCGCCGAATTCCTGGCGATGCTGTTGATCATCGTCTACGTCGGCGCGGTGGCCGTGCTCTTCCTGTTCGTGGTGATGATGCTCGACGTCGACTTCGCCGAGTTGCGCGCCGGCTTCATCAAGAACGCGCCATTGGGAGCGCTGATCGGCGGCATCCTCGTGATTGAATTGATCATGGTGCTGGGTTTCCAGGTGATCCGGCCGAACGCGGCGTCGAACCTCGCGGTGCCGATCAAGGTTGGCGAGGGCGCGGTCTCGAACACGATGGCGATCGGGCAAGTGCTGTACACGAAGTACGTCTACCTGTTCCAAGGCGCCGGCTTGATCCTGCTGGTCGCGATGATCGGCGCTATCGTGCTGACGTTGCGCCACAAGACCGGCGTCAAGCGCCAGTCGATCGCAGCCCAAGTTGCGCGCGGCCCGGCCACCGCGATGTCGGTTGTGAAGGTGCCTAGCGGCGGCAGCGTGATCCCGGACAAGGTCGCGGCCAAGGCGCCCGAGCGGGTGGAGTGATGGGTGCCGTGGTGGTTCGCAGGACGAGTCCCGGGATGGCATTTGCGCGTGGGGTGGGTGTGGTGGCTCAACCCGGATCTGCGATCTTTCGAGCGGATACCAACTCCATCCGCCCGCGTTCCCGGCCAAGCGCGGCCGTGGTAGCGCCGCGTGGACTCGATGCAGTTTCCGCGCGCGAGCCGGGATCTTTACTTGACACGGTGAGGCTCGGTTTCCGTCACGACGAGGTAAAGATCCCGGATAAGCCCGCGCTCGACATTGAAGACCACCGCAGCATCCGTGCGGGCTTTCCGGAAACGCGTGGGGGGCGAGTGGTCTCTGCCGATCGATGGGCCCCGGCGACTAGCCCGGTGAAGACTGTTGCTCGTGGATTTGTGGCGATGGCCGCCCGAGGAGAATTTTCATGACAATCGGACTTGGCCATTACCTGACGGTTGCGGCGATGCTGTTCACGCTGGGCATCTTTGGCATCTTTCTCAATCGCAAGAACGTCATCATCATTCTGATGTCGGTCGAGCTGATGCTGCTCGCGGTCAACATTAATCTGGTTGCGTTCTCGTCCTTTATGGGCGATCTCGTCGGGCAGATATTCGCGCTGTTCGTGCTGACGGTTGCCGCCGGAGAAGCTGCGATCGGGCTCGCCATCGTCGTCGTCTTCTTCCGCAATCGCGGCTCGATCGCGGTTGAGGATGTCAATATGATGAAGGGGTGAAAAGTTGAGGGCGGTGGGCGGTAGCCATCCTATATT
>JANOOW010000207.1:0-5835 GCA_031421555.1 Hyphomicrobiaceae bacterium
GGTTGTTCTGGAGCAAGACCGCCAAGAACGCATCGAAGCAGCCACAGCCCGAGCGCGTCTGTGCAAAGAATGTCATCAAGTCGGGCCGCGAGCGCTGCGTCGAATGGGAGATGAAGCCCGTCGATACGGTCAAGCTCGCGCTATTCGCTGCGCAACCGACAGCGGATGAGCTGACAGTCCTGCGGGCGCTCGACGCGTTCGTTACCGATAAAGGGGCGGCGCTCGAATTCGGCACGAATGGACGGCAGTACGCGACGCTGCAGCGGGTGGCCATCGAACTCGAAGCCTACAGCATGCAGCCGAAGAATCCGGCTCTCTGCAATGGCGTGCCCGAGATGATCGAGTTCAAGGCGAGCAAGCTCGAAGGCCTGAAGAAGCGCGTCGACGACGTTAACAAGACGGCCGTCAAGGCGCGAGCTTTGGCGTGGCAACGGGTGACCGCGACGCGCGAACTTCGCGTCGCGGAGCAGGCTACTGCGGCTCAGACCGGCGCCGCGCCGCTCGCAGTCCGTGCGTCGCCACCTGCCGCGCTTCCCAGCACCGTTGATCTCGCGGGTATGATCGCGGCGGTTTTTGAGGGCGCGCTGCCTGCCGCTAAGCTCGAGGAACTTCGCGCCGGGACCAATATTTTGAAGTCGCTCTCGCGTGCACGCGATCTGCTGCTTGCGGAGGCATCGCCCGGATTGACGCCTACGTCGCGCGCGGCAATTGCCGCAGCGTTGCGGATGATCGAGGCCGCAAGTTACGCCGAGGTGCAAGTTGCAAGGATGCAACGTTTTGATCGGATGTTCCTCGGCACGCTTGAGCAGATCCGCGAAGCGCACCGCGTCAATTGCACCTGCGGCGGCTGACCTGTCACCGGTTCGGATAGGCGTAAGCCGGATATTGCCTGTGGTCGAAGTCCCACTCCGGCCGGTTTTCAACCAAGGTCTTCGCAGCCACTTTGCTCTTCACGCGGACCGGGTCGGCGAGACATCCGGCGAGCCCGATGAAGAAGAAGAAGTAGGCGTAGAGCGCGTTCCAATAATGGACGGTGCAAGCCGATAGCGACAACGCGATCAGAGAGACGATCCAGGCCAGTGCAAACTGCCTGACGGTGCGCTCCTTGTGCTTGCAAGCGCGTACGATAACGGCGCGGGTGATCAGTGTGATCGACAGGATCAGCAGCAGGAATGTCGGAATACCGGCCCGCATCGCGATCAGCAGCCAGAACGCATCGACCGACGCCGATGCCATCCAGGCCGGACGCTCCCAATCAGCCATGCCAAGCCCGATCCACGGATTGGCCCAGACATTTTCCAGGCCGTTCTCCCAGATGACGAGGCGGTAGTAGCCCGTCCAGCTGTCGAGGGTCATGCCGGTCGCGATGAAGGCGATCGGCGTTCGCGTCATCACGAGGCTGGCGCACAGGTACAGCACGCCGAGGAGCGCGACCGTAATGGTGGCACGCTTGGCGATGCCGCGCGTGAGGTAGTCCCAGCCGAGCAGCACGCCTTGCACGGCAAGGATCAACAACGGTGCCGACGAAACGGCTGTGAACGTCGCAGCCAGGATGGCGGCCGAGCGTCCCCAGCGGGCCATGCCGGGCCGGGCGTTGAACCACGACAAGGCCAGTACGCTGGCGCAAAATGTACCCAGCAGAATGGGATGGTCGAACGTGCCGTACGCGCGCGTCAGGCCCAGGCGTTCTTCCGCAAGGCGCGGGTGAACGTAGCCGGTCAGCGATTGCAAAAGATCGTGAGTGAAGTGCTGGCCCAGTAGCGTGTCCGGCAGCGCGATAAGCCCGGCTGTCAGAACACTTGCGAGCAGAAGGCGGACTGCGCCGCGAAACTGGTCTATGCTGCGGATCCACGAACGGGCAACGAGATAACCGCCCGTGCTTTCGAGAGCGAGCGATCCGCCGAATACCAATCCGTTCGAGGGAATTAGGTCCGGACCGATGAATTGGATGCCGTGCATGTTGAAGACGACAACGGTCGCGATGTTGTAGGCGAGCACGGCATAGTCGAAGCTGCGAATGCGAATGTCGCGGCGCGTCATCAAGCGGTAAAGCGCGATTGGCAGCAATATGATGAGTGCCACGCGGTGCGGTGGCAGTCTCAGTCCGCCAAGATAAAGCGATAGCTCCGTCGGGCACAAAAAGCTCGCGATCAAAATAGCGATGGGCCAGGGCGTGTGCTTCATCATGGCGATCAGGACGGCATCAGTTGGCGTTATTGCCATGCGCGACGGCCCGAACCGTTTGCGCGAGAATCTTCAGGTCCCGGCCCAGCGACCAGTTTGCGATGTAAGCCAGGTCGTGCTCGACGCGTGACTTCATCTTGCCGGTGGTCTCCGTCTCACCGCGCCAACCCATTACCTGGGCGAACCCCGTAATGCCGGGCTTGACCTGATGGCGATTTGCGTAGCTCTCCAGCATTTCGTCCCAGTGCTGATCATGCACCAGCGCATGCGGGCGTGGGCCGACGAGCGACATTTCGCCTTTCAGTACGTTGATGAGTTGGGGCAGTTCATCGAGGCTTGACCGGCGCAAGAAGCGGCCGACGCGCGTTATGCGCTTATCGTCCGCTGTAGCCTGTTGAACTACGGCGCCATCTTCCATCACGTTCATCGTGCGGAACTTCAGCACCTCGATCACTTTCTGGTTTAGACCGCGGCGGCGCTGGCGAAATAGTATCGGTCCCGGACTGTCGAGCTTGATTGCTGTTGCACACAGCAGCAGAACCGGCGCCGCGATGACGATAAACAGCGCGCCTAACCCGTAGTCCTCTACTCGCTTCAGTAAGGGTGCCCAATCGGCGAGTGGCTTGGATTTGACGTCCAGCAGCCCGATCGGCCCGAGGCTCGACACGCGGTGAGCAGGCGAGACGTCGACGAGATCAGAAGAAATGTGGGTTACAACATGGAGGCTGATGGGCAGCTGCTCCAATTTCCGGGCAATATCGGCAACGCGGCGATCGGCCACCTGCGGCAACGCGATGATAATTTGGTCGATTTCACCGGCGCGTCCAGCGGCGATCAGATCATCGAGCCTGCCATCGATGTCCAGCCCCTTGGCGTCCACGCGCTCTTGATCCTTGCGATCGTCGAAGACGCCGGCAAAACGTATGCCCAACGCCGGGTTCATCAGATGGTCGTGCACGCGCCGTGCGATGACACCGGCACCGAACACGGCAACGCGGGTATCGAAACGTCCGGCAGCCGTCAGGGTGCTGAGGACGCTGCGTGCGATCATGCGTAGCCATAGGAGCAGGGAAAACCCGGCCGATAGCCAAACCGCGTACCAGATCCACAGGTGACCCGGTTCGGCCTTGAACGGAAGTCCGAGGCCATGCACCGTGGTCAGGGACAAGACGAGTGCGGCAAGGAGACGACGGGGACGGATCGGAAACGCGTTCATTTTCGTCGTGTCGTACATGCCCCAGCTACGCAGCAGGAAGCAGGCGACGATCCCGCACAGCAGGCCGTTCTGTACGACCTGGGTCCAGCGGACGTCGAGTTCGCCGCCGTAGGAATAGATGACAGCTGGGAGCATTGCCGAACAAGCGATCGCCAACGCGTCGATCAGCCCGACGACGTCTGCCGCAACCTGTCTTGACCAGCGCGGTGTTGGATAAGTTTTCGTTGAATTGGCCTCGCGCAGCGGGGCTTCGTCCAAGAAGGGCGGCACCAGCGATGAAAGCGACATTGTTACCCCGACGCACAAGGCCACGTTCATGACCACGCAAATTGATCGTCCGAATAAAGCCGAATAGGATGAAAAATCACTGAATTAGGCCAAATTGTTTGACGTAATTCGGATGATATCCCGTTAAGCGGCGCGTCGTGTTTTCGCCAAGGCATCACGTCCACCTGCGGCTGCGGAGTTCAAAAATGGCCGGCCGATCGAACTCCAGTCCCGCTCCATGGAGGCGCGATCGACCTGATTGACGACGGCCCCGATGATTTTGGCGGCGGCGGGTCCCAACGTTTTGATCGCTTGCTTGGCAAGCTGCCTCGGCGTGCGGCGCCAGGCGGCAACGAAGACGATGCCATCGACCTGCTGCGCGATGATACGCGCGTCGACGACCGGCAGAAGTGGCGGTGCATCGATCAAAATCACGTCGAAGCTGCTCTTGAGTTCGGACAAGATGCGGCGAAACTGGAGGCTTTCGAAGAGGCTCGCCGCGTCGATCATGAAGTCGGGCCGCCGCGCCGCCGCCATGACGAAAAGCCCCGCTGTCCGGTCATGCAGAATGACGTCTTCGATGCTCATACCGCCGGCCAGCACATCGATTAGCCCGGCTTGATCGGTCATCCCGAGGGCTTGCGACAAGCCCCCCGTGCGCAAGTCGGCATCGATCAGGAGCGTGCGCGCGCCGCTGGATGCATACTGAAGGGCAAGGTTGGCCGCGACGACCGAGCGGCCCTCGTTCGGCAAGCTCGATGCGATCAGGATGGCGTGTGTTTCCCCGCGCTCGATGCGATTGTCGAGTTCGTGGCGCACGCCTCGCATGGCCTCGGCAAAAAGCCCGCGCGGTTCCGCCAGCATCAGTCTAACCGTGCGCAACGGATCGCTGATCAATGTGTGCGTCGTCTCGGGAGCTGGGAGAGAGCCCAGATGATCGAGCTCCAGCACCCGCTCGATGTCGCCGTTGCGGGCAAAGCTGCTGCCGCCCATTTCGAGCATCAGTGCGAGCGCCAAGCCGAGGACCAAGCCGCCGGCGCCACCCATGGCAACCAGCTGCCGGCGCTTCGGCGCCATTGGATAAAGCGGCACGTCTGCCCGTTCGATGATGCGTGCGTCGGCGAATTGAAGCCCTTGGGTTTCGACGGTCTGCTTGTTGCGCGTAAGCATGGCTTCGTAGACCTGCTTGGAAGCGGTCGCCTCGCGCTCCAGCTCGCGCAAACGCCACTGCTTGTCGCGCGACGTCGAGATCTGTTCCTTCAGCTGATCGAGGCGCGTGCTCTGCTCGCGCTCGCCATCGCTTGCGACATCGAACTCCGTCCTCAGATTCTTGATGATCTTGGCTATTTCGGAGCCGAGTTCGGCCTGTGCCTTGGCGACGTCGGCAGCGATCTTCTGCATCTCGGGATGCTTGGGACCGTACTTTGTGGCAGCTTCCGCCTGCTTGCGCAGTGCTTTGGTCAGCTCGTCGCGCAGGAGGCGTACGGTATTGCTTTGCAAGACGTCGGCGAGCGACTCGTTACCTTCGCCATCCACCATCATGCGGCGCGCCTGATCGTAACGCGCGCGTGCGGCACCCGTGCGATTGCGAGCGAGAACCAGGGCTTCCATCTCACGCGCGAGTTGGCGATCGACGAGCAGGTGGCCGTCGGCATCGAAAATGTCGTTCTTTGATTTGAACTGTTCGATGGCACGTTCCGCCGCCGACACTTTCTCGCGAACGTTCCGGATCGTTTCGTCCAAACGGCCGCTGGCGTCGACCATGGCCTGGGTCTTCTGTTCGATCTGCATCTTGAGGTAGATATCGGCAATGGCATTGGCGATTCGCGCTGCCTTCAATGGATCGGCCGACGAGAAGTGGATCTCAATCACAAGTGTCGTGCGCACACGAACGACTTTCAGCCGCTGCTCGAAAGCGCGGCCGATTTCGTCACGAACGGGTTCGAGCGAAGGTGCGAGCAGGTCGGCTATGGATGCCGGCGCTGCTCCCGCGGCAACCTTGAAGGGACTTTGGATCAAGCCGAGCCGCAACAGAATAGCTTGGGATGTCGATATACCGACCAACTCCCGGTCGTTCTGCAAGCCGAGCTGCTCGATCACCCGATGGACGATCTGTCTCGACTTGATGACTTCGACTTCGCTGTCGACAGTGGCAGCGTCGGCCTTCA
>JANOOW010000208.1:0-1680 GCA_031421555.1 Hyphomicrobiaceae bacterium
CCGGATGCCCGATCGCGACAACGCTTAGACGACCTTCAGTATTGCAATGCAGCCCAAATCGATTGAGAAAGGCGCGATGACGGTTAAAACCTACGACGTTGCGATCATCGGCGGCGGCCACAACGGACTGGTGTGCGCGGCGTATTTGGCCGGCGCGGGCCTGAGCGTGATCGTGATCGAGAAGAACGCCACGACCGGCGGCGCGGCAATCACGGAGGAGTTTGCGCCGGGGTTCCGCAACTCGGTCGCATCGTACACGGTCAGTCTGCTCAACCCGAAGGTGATCCGCGACCTCGATCTTAGCGGCCATGGCCTGCGCATCGCCGAACGCCCGGTGGCGAATTTCTGGCCGGTGGATGCCAGCCGCTCGCTGCTCATGCCGTACGGACTTGCCAAGCGGCAGGCAGCGATCGCGGCGTTTTCCCAGCGCGATGCCGATCGGCTGCCGGCCTACGACGATGCTCTGGAGCGAGCAGCGGCAATATTGCGCGATCTCGTTCTGCGCACGCCCCCAAATGCTGGCGGCGGATTGTTCGAACTGATCCGCAACGCTGGCCTCGGCCGCCGCTTGCTTGGCCTGCCGCTCGACGATCAACGATTGCTGGTCGATCTCTTTACGAAGAGTGCCACCGACTACCTCGACCAGTGGTTCGAGAGCGACGTCGTGAAAGGTGCCTTCGCCTTCGATGGCATCGTCGGCGCTTACGCGTCGCCGATGACGCCTGGAACGGCATACGTATTGCTGCATCACTGCTTCGGCGAGGTGAACGGGAAAAGCGGCGTGTGGGGCCACGCGATCGGCGGCATGGGCGCGATCAGTGCTGCGATCGAAGCGGTTGCTCGCAAGCGTGGCGTGGAGATCAGGGTGGACGCACCGGTCGAGCGTTTGCTCGTCAGGGACGGAAAAACTGCCGGTATCAGGCTGACGTCCGGCGAGGAGATCCGCGCCAAGGCCGTTGCCTCCAACATCGGTCCGAAGCTGCTGTTCCGCAGCATCGTGCCGGAAGACGCCGTGTCGCCGGAAATCCGTTCCCGCTTTTCCAACATCAAGACCGGCTCCGGCACGTTCCGCATGAACGTTGCGCTGTCCGAGTTACCGGATTTCACCTGCCGGCCGGGTAAGCAGATGGCGGATCATCACGGCGCGGGCATCGTCATCGGGCCGACGATCGATTACCTCGATCGCGCGTTTCTCGACGCACGAATTCACGGCTGGTCGCAAAAGCCGGTCGTCGAAATGCTCATCCCATCGACGCTCGACGATAGTCTAGCGCCGCACGGCAAGCATGTGGCAAGCCTGTTCGTGCAACACGTCGCGCCGAAGTTGCCCGCTGGGAGAAGCTGGGCAAACGATCATGAGCGCGAAGCCTTCGCCGATGTCGTGATCGACACGGTGACCGAACACGCGCCAAACTTCCGCGCCAGCATCATTGCACGGCAGAGCTTATCGCCGCTCGATCTGGAGTGCCGCTTCGGATTGGTCGATGGCGACATCTTCCACGGCCAGTTGTCGCTCGATCAGCTGTTTTCGACACGCCCAGTTCTCGGCCATGCCGATTATCGATTACCGGTGAAGGGGCTATACTTGTGCGGCTCAGGCGCCCATCCCGGCGGCGGCGTGACCGGAGCACCCGGCCACAACTGCGCGCGGGAGATTTTGCGCGATTTGAGACGGCGGCG
>JANOOW010000209.1:0-8694 GCA_031421555.1 Hyphomicrobiaceae bacterium
CGGGCAATGGACCCAAGGTGATGGCCGGCAAAGCGGTGCTAGGCAAAGTTTCGTGTGCGCAGTAGCTAGCCGCACAAGTTATCCACAGGCACCGCGTTGTGAGCTATTCTGTCTTTCATGATTCGCAGCACGACGTTCGCCGGCCGCCATGTCGCGGTATTTGGGCTTGGAATATCCGGCATGCCGACAGTGGCGTCCCTGCTGGCCGGTGGTGCACGCGTGGCCGCCTGGGATGACAGCGAGAGGTCCCGTGAAGCCGCGATCGCCGCCGGGCTGCCGGTCGTCGATCTAAATGCGGCCGATTGGAGCAGCTTCGATGCCCTCGTCCTCGCGCCGGGCGTGCCACTCACCCACCCCGAGCCGCACTGGACCGTGAAGCGCGCGCAGGCGGCCGGCATCGAGATCATCGGCGATATCGAGATCTTCGCGCGTGAGCGTTCGGCCCACGCGCCGGCCGCGCCATTTATCGGCATCACCGGCACCAACGGCAAATCGACCACGACGGCACTGGTGGCTCACCTGCTCGCATCGCTCGGCTTGGACGTGCAGATGGGTGGCAACATCGGCGTGCCTATTCTCGCGCTGGACCCACCCGCTGCCGGCCGCTTCCACGTGATCGAGATGTCGTCATTCCAGATCGATCTGACGCCGGCGCTGCAGCCGACCGTCGGTGTGCTGCTCAACGTCACGCCCGATCACATCGACCGGCATGGCTCGTTCGAGCATTACGCCGCCGTGAAAGAGCGATTGATCGAAGGCGCCGAGGCGATGGTCGTCGGCACCGATGATGCGGCGACGCGCGACGTTGCCGAGCGGATGGCGGTACACGGCCGGCTCTATCCGTTCACCACCGGCAAGGGCGCTGCGATCGTGCCGAGGCTCTACGCGATCGGCACGACGTTGTTCGTGCACGAGGCACACGGAACGCACGCCTCAAGCACTGAGGTTGCGGATCTTGCATCGGCGCCCAATCTGCGTGGCCGGCACAATGTGCAGAACGCGCTGGCGGCGCTGACGGCAATTCGCGCCTTGCAGGACCGGCTGGATGCGACTGGGTCCGACCTCAAAGTCTGGCGGCCAGCCGAATTGGCAGCGGGGCTTCGGACATTTCCCGGCCTCGTACATCGCATGGAGAACGTGGGCTCGGTCGATCGCGTGCGGTTCGTCAACGACAGCAAGGCAACCAACGCGGATTCCACCGGCAAGGCGTTGGCGACATTCGAGCGCGATATCTTCTGGATCCTTGGCGGCACGTCCAAGGAGGGTGGCATCGAGAGCCTCTCGGCCTACTTCGGTGGCACTGCCAAGGCCTATCTCATCGGCGCTGCAACGGAGGATTTTGCCGCGACGCTCGACGGAAAAGTCGCATTCGAACGAAGCGGTACAATCGACATTGCCGTCGCTCATGCCGCCCATGATGCAGCCGCCTGCGCCGCAAAGCACCCGGAGGCCAACCCGGTGGTGCTGCTGTCGCCGGCCTGTGCTTCGTACGACCAGTTTCGCTCATTCGAACATCGCGGTGATGTATTTCGCGAACTGGTATCGAAGTTGCCCAGCTTCGCTTCGGGAAAGGCGCGGGCCTAATGCAGATCTCCCGAAACGATCGAAGTGTACTCGCGACGTGGTGGTTCACAGTCGATCGCGGTTTGCTGACAGCCATCCTCTTGCTTGCCGCCACCGGGCTGTTGTTGTCGCTGGCTGCCAGTCCGGCGATTGCGATCAAGAAGGGGCTGAGCCCATTCCACTTTGTCGAGCGCCAAGTTCTTTTTCTGGGTCTTGGGTTGATCGTCATGCTGGCTGTGTCAACGCTCGAGGCACGTGCGTTGCGACGGTTGTCGCTTTTTCTTTTTCTCAGCATGGCCACGATCATGGCCGCAATTTTGTTTGTTGGCGATGAGATCAACGGCGCAAAGCGCTGGGCTCGCATCGCTGGTTTTTCGCTGCAACCGTCGGAATTCGCCAAGCCCGCGTTCGTTGTGCTGGCCGCCTGGGGGCTCGCCGAAGCCCGCCGCCGCTCCGATATGCCGGGTCTGGCGATTGCCGTTGCGGCCTATCTGGTGTTCGTGGCCCTTCTTGTGCAGCAACCCGACGTCGGGCAGACGCTCCTTCTGACGCTGGTCTGGGGTGCGATGCTGATCCTCGCCGGGCAGCCTTTGGCACATGCTTCGATAGTCGCGGGCGCAGGTGCCGGTGGCCTCGTCACCGCGTACTTCACACTGCCATATGTGCGCTGGCGCATCGACCGGTTCCTGAGCCCCACGCCGGGCGATAACTCGCAAAGTGACCGGGCATTGCAGTCATTCGCCGAGGGTGGCTTCTTCGGACGCGGGCCCGGCGAAGGCACGATCAAAACGATGCTGCCCGATGCGCATACGGATTTCATCTTCGCAGTCGTCGCCGAAGAATACGGCGTGCTCGCCTGTCTCGGTCTGATCGCACTATACGGCTTCATCGTGTTGCGTGTCTTCGCGCGCAGTCTCGATGAGCCGGACGATTTTCGCCGCTTGGCTGCGTCGGGCTTAGTCCTCGTCTTCGGGCTCCAGGCGTTCATCAACATGGCGGTAAATGCCGGACTGTTGCCGACAAAAGGCATGACGTTGCCGCTGATTTCGGCCGGCGGATCATCGACGGTCGGCATTGGCATCGGGCTCGGCATGATCTTGGGTCTGACGCGGAGACGAGCGGATCCAGCACGGTTCGCCCGGCCATTATTCCGTCAACCCAATGACGGCTTTGCGCCATCGAATGAAAGCAAGGGGCAACCGGTCACGTGAGTGAAGCATTCGTCATGTTGGCGGCCGGGGGTACGGGCGGTCATTTGTTTCCAGCCCAGGCGCTCGCCGAAGAGCTGGGCCGCCGTGGCATCGCGGTCGAACTGGCGACCGACGAGCGCGGCGATCGCTATGGCATGGGGTTTCCAGCCCGCAAGGTACACCAAATCGCGTCTGCCACCCTCGCCGGGCGCTCACCTGGAGCGATGGCGGCGACGGGGATCAAGCTCACGCGCGGTGTGGCTGCGGCCTTCAAGCTCATGGGGCAATCGCGGCCGGCAGCCGTCGTCGGCTTCGGCGGCTATCCAAGTTTTCCACCGCTCCTTGCCGCGCGTATGCGTGGCATTCCGACGATCCTGCACGAACAGAACGCCGTGCTGGGGCGTGCCAATCGGATGCTCGCGAAGCGCGTGACGGCGATCGCAGCGTCGTTCGAGCCGAAGGTAATGCTCCTAGCTGAGCTTGTGCCGAAGGCGCATTTCACCGGCAACCCAGTTCGCGCTGCCGTGATCGAAGCGGCCTCGATCGAGTACGTCGCACCACTGACCGATGGGCCGTTTCATCTGCTCGTTTTTGGCGGCAGCCAGGGCGCACGCTTCTTTTCCGATAGTGTGCCGCCCGCGCTGGCGCTACTGTCCGAACAACTGCGGAAACGTCTGATCGTGATCCAGCAAGCCCGCGCTGAAGATGTGGAACGCGTCACCGCTGCCTATGTTGCGTCGGGCGTCCAAGCCGAAATCGAACCCTTTTTCGCCGAACTCCCACGACTGATGGCTGCAAGCCACTTGGTGATCGGCCGCGCTGGCGGCTCGAGCGTGGCCGAGTTGACGGTGATCGGCCGTCCTAGCATCCTGGTGCCACTGCCGCACGCGATCGACAACGATCAGCTACGCAACGCCCGCAGCCTGAGTGCGGCAGGCGCGGGATTGCTGATCGAACAAAGCGCTCTGACGCCGACGCGACTGGCAGCCGAAATCGAAGCGCTAGCAAATGCACCGGACCGCCTTGCTGCGGCCGCCATGGCGGCTAAAACTCTAGGTCACCCGGATGCGGTGCAACGTCTCGCCGATCTGGTGCAGGAATTGATGGGACGCGGAGGCAAGCCGGCATGAGACTGCCCGAGGGCACCGGCCCCATCCATATCATCGGTATCGGCGGCATCGGCATGAGCGCCATTGCCGAGGTGTTGCATGCGCGCGGCATCCAGGTGCAGGGCAGCGATCAATCGGCGGGGGCGAACGTCACGCGCCTGCAGTCGCTGGGAATTCCGGTGGCGGTTGGTCATCATGCGGAAAACCTTGGGGCGGCGCGCTACATCGTGGTTTCCAGCGCGGTGAAATCCGGCAATCCGGAATTGGATGCTGCCCGTGCGCTGGGCATGACAATCATTCGACGCGCCGAGATGCTCGCCGAGATCATGCGCGGTCACGCGACGATTTCCGTTACTGGCACGCACGGCAAGACCACGACGACTTCGATCCTGGCGCATTTGTTGACGGCATGCGGTGCCGATCCAACCGTGATCACAGGCGGTGTGATCGTTGATTGGGGTTCCAACGCGCGGCTGGGCAAATCGAAGTGGATGGTGGTCGAAGCCGACGAGAGTGACGGTACGTTCGCGCGGTTGCCGACGGAGATCGGCGTTGTGACGAACATCGACCCCGAGCACCTCGACTACTTCGGCTCGGTCGAGGTCATGCACACCGAATTCGAAACTTTCTATCGCAACATCCCGTTCTACGGATTGATCGTGACCTGCCTGGACCATCCCGTCGTCGCGCGCATGATCGATAAGCTCGACCTGCGCCGCGATGGCCGCCGGTTGCTGACATACGGCGAGCATGCCGATGCCGATCTCCAGTTGCTGGACGCGCGCATCGAAGGCCGCTCGACCGTGTTCAACGCTCAACTGTCCGATCGTGTGCGCGGCGGCGCGCGCGTCTTGAACGCGCTTCGCATTCCGATGCCGGGCCGGCACAATGCGCTCAATGCGTTGGCGGCTTGGGCCGTCGCAAGCGAGGTCGGGATCGACGATGGAGCATTACGTCATGCCCTCGCGAAGTTCTCCGGCGTCGAACGCCGGTTCCAGATTGCCGGCACCTGGAACGGTGTCGAGATCATCGATGATTACGCGCACAATCCCGCCAAGATCGTAGCGGCATTGCAATCAGCACGCGGCTGCACGACCGGGCAAGTAATCGCCGTGTTCGAGCCGCATCGATTTAGCCGGGTGCGCGACAGCTGGAGCGATTTCTGCCGCAGCTTCGGCGATGCCAATCACGTAATCGTTCTGCCAATGTACACCGCCGGGGAGCGTACAATCGAAGGCATCACGAGCGTATCGTTGGCTGACGGCATCATCAAAACCGGGCACGCATCGGTCGCGACCGTCGAACAAGCCGCCGATGTGGCGCGGCTGGTCCGCACATGGGCTAGGCCGGGCGATATGGTGATCTACTGCGGAGCCGGCCGCTCGTCCGGCTGGGCGCATGCGTTGGCCGGGGAGTTGGCGGCATGAGCAACGACTTGAGCGCAACACTCGCCGCTTCGATGCCGGATCTGCGCGGACGCCTGACGCCGGGCGCTGTGCTGGCCGATATCACCTGGTTCCGCGTCGGTGGACCAGCTGACGTCCTGTTTGCACCGGCCAGCGAAGCAGACCTTGCTTACTTCCTCAAACACCTCGACCCTGATGTTGCCGTCACTGTCGTCGGCCTTGGCTCGAACTTGCTGGTACGCGACGGTGGAATTCGCGGTGTCGTGATCCGCCTCGGCCGAGGCTTCGCCGAAGTTAAAGCCGAAGCCGGTCACAAGGTGCGCGCTGGTACGGCGGTACCCGATGTGAAAGTCGCGCGCACGGCTGCCGAAGCGGGCATTGCCGGACTGGCGTTTTATCGCGGCATTCCGGGTTCGATCGGCGGTGCGTTGCGGATGAATGCTGGCGCCCACGGACGCGAGACGACGAACGTGCTGATCGAAGCGCGCGCCGTCGACCGGCAGGGCAACATCCACGTACTCAGCCATGCCGATATGGGTTTCACCTACCGCCACTGCGCCGTGCCGTCCGGCTGGATTTTTACCCAAGCGCTGTTCCAGGGGACGCCCGGCATTTCTGCGGAAATCTTGCAAGAGATGGACGAGGTCGCAGCCTATCGCGAGGCGAACCAGCCGATCAAGGATCGCACCGGCGGTTCGACCTTCAAGAATCCACCGGGCGATAGTTCGTGGAAACTGATCGATGCAGCTGGTTGCCGTGGCCTGAAAATCGGCGGCGCGAAAGTGTCCGGGATGCACTGCAATTTCCTGATCAACGAGGCTGGCGCCAAGGCGTCCGACATCGAGCGGCTGGGCGAAACCGTGCGTGCCAAGGTAAAGGCCAATTCGGGTGTTCAGCTCGAGTGGGAAATCGTTCGCCTGGGTGAACCGGACGCCGGAATGCCGATCGGCCCGGCGCTGGCAGGAGATTTTGAGTGATGCGCAGGTTCAATCACGTTGCTGTCCTGATGGGCGGCTGGTCGGCCGAGCGCGAAGTGTCGTTGTCGTCGGGCAAGCCATGTGCCGATGCGCTCGAAATCGCTGGCTACAAGGTAACGCGCGTCGATGCCGGTCGCGACCTCGCCTCGCAACTGCGCAGCATCAGCCCCGACGTATGCTTCAACGCGCTGCATGGCCGCTGGGGCGAAGACGGGTGCGTGCAGGGTCTGCTGGAAGTGCTCGGCATTCCTTATACGCATTCGGGTGTGCTGGCATCTTCGCTCGCGATGAACAAGGTGCGGGCGAAGGCGGTGATGGCCGCCGCCGGTGTGCCCGTCGCCAATGGTGTGACGCTCTCTCGCGAGGACGCTCTGAAAAGGCACGGCCTAGAGCCGCCGTACGTCGCCAAGCCGATCGCGGAAGGCTCCTCCGTCGGCGTTGTGATCGTGCGATCGGGCGCCAACCGGCCGCCAGAGGCGATCGCGCAGATTCCCGATCTCGAAGGCCTCATCATGCTCGAAAACTTTGTTGCCGGGCGCGAACTGACCTGCGCGGTCATTGGCGATCGGGTTACCGAGGTCATCGATATCGTGCCAGCGGCAGATCTCGCTTTTTACGACTACGAGGCCAAGTACGCGCCGGGTGGGTCCAAGCATATTCTGCCAGCGGTCATCCCTGCCGATGTCTATAAGGCCGTTCAGCAACATACGCTGACAGCGCACACTGCGATCGGTTGCCGTGGCGTATCGCGCTCGGACTTTCGCTATGATCCCGGGAAGAATGAACTCGTCTGCCTGGAGATCAACACACAGCCAGGCATGACCGGCACCTCGCTGGTGCCAGAGCTTGCTGCCGCTTGGGGGTGGTCGTACTCCGACTTGACCGCCTGGATGGTCGAAGACGCTTCGCTCGGGCGGTAGACTTCAGCTAGCGACCGGCATGACATAGTTGAGCGGCATGCGGCCGCCATCGGCATAAACGGTCGTACCCGTGAGATAGCTTGCCTCGTCGCTGGCGAGCCAGGCGACCACGGCTGCGATCTCGTCCGGTTGACCGAAGCGGCCGATCGGCGTGCGCGACATGACTTTCGTCTTGAATGCCTGATCCTTGACGACTTCGGCAAGCATCGGCGTCTCGATCGATCCGGGCCCCACCGCATTGACGCGAATACCTTGCGCCGCAAGTGCCACCGCCATCGATTTCGTCAGCTGCATGATGCCGCCCTTCGACATCGAGTAGGCGGCATGATCGGGCAAGCCGAACCACGCATTGACCGAGCTCATATTGACGATGGTGCCGGTGGTACCCTTCGACGATGCTTCGTTCGGACCCTGTTTCACCATCTGACGCGCGGCGGCCTGTGCCATCAGAAATGCGCCTTTCAAATTGATGCCGATGATGCGGTCGAACTCGGCTTCGGTGAGGTCGAGGAACGGGCTGTCGTCGACCACACCCGCGTTGTTGACCAGAATGTCGACACGCCCGAAGACCTGCACGGTCGCCGCGACCAGCGCATCGACCGAGGCCTTCTTCGACACGTCGCACTCGGTGAATCGCGCGCGGCCTCCAGCAGCCTTGATCGCTGCGACGACATCGGCGCCTGTCGTCGCATTCACGTCGGACACCATCACGAGCGCGCCGTCCTTTGCGAGACGCTCGGCGCACGCGCGGCCGATACCTTGGCCAGCTCCGGTGACGATGGCGACGCGATCTTTCAGCAGCATGGAAATCTCCCAATCACAAATTTCGGTTCGAGCGAGGCTAAGTGCCATAACTCGATGAGGCAATGCAACTCGTGTTCGCCCTTCGTTCGCCGCAAAGCGTACAGTATAGTGAGGCTTCAACGGCGGGCAACGTTAACTCCTTGTTAAAGCCCCCGCGTTAGCAAGTTGTTTACTGTGACCCAGCCGTTGCGCTGGGCACAGCCGTAAGTTTCGTCGTTGTTGCGTTTGTGAAAGAGTTGCCATTCATGAGTAGCCCACGTAGCGCGCGCGCGTCGTCCAAGTGCCGGGTCCAGTCGGTCAAGCCAATATTGACGGCGAACCATATCTTGCGTGGCGACTGCCTGAGCGAACTCGCAAAGCTACCCTCTGGCAGCATCGATCTCGTCTTCGCGGACCCGCCCTACAACTTGCAACTTGATGGCGATCTGTTGCGGCCGAACAATACCGTCGTCGATGGCGTGCATCAGGATTGGGACAAGTTTTCCAGCTTTGCGACGTATGACGACTTCTGCCGAAAGTGGCTGGCCGAGTGCCGCCGCGTCTTGAAGCCCGACGGAGCGCTGTGGGTGATCGGCTCCTATCACAACATTTTCCGCATCGGCGCGACCCTGCAGGACCAAGGCTTTTGGCTGCTCAACGACGTGATCTGGCGCAAAACAAATCCGATGCCGAATTTTCGTGGCCGGCGTTTCACCAATGCGCACGAAACGCTGATCTGGGCGAGC
>JANOOW010000210.1:0-5358 GCA_031421555.1 Hyphomicrobiaceae bacterium
CTCGTACGGCGTGCGCTGCCAGGGCAGTACGTCGGGCGTCTTGTTGTCGAGAATGAAGTCGCCTTGTGAGGTTCGCGCGGTGAGGATCGCGTGGCCTTCGCCTTTCTCGTCCTTGACGACCGTGATCAGTAGGCTGCCCACGGGCCAGCCGCGCTTGATCAGCAAATGGCGCTTCAGAAGAGCGTAATCTTCGCAGTCGCCCTTGGTTACGGGCAACGTCCAATATTCCTCGATACCGTACAGTTCGAGATCCGTTGCAGGTTCGATCGCCGTGTTGACGACGCGGTTGATATCGTCGAGTTCGGCCAGGCGCTGGGGGCTTGCAAAAAAGCGGACGGATTCGACAGTGCCACTCGCACACTCGACCGGCACGCGCGCGCAGAAGTCGACGAAGCCGTAAGGCGGCGCAGCTGGTCCGTAGACGCGCATGTAGCGCGCAGATCGATCGGGTGATCTGGCGTTGATGTCATCGGCAACTGCCGGAAAAGCCCAAATGCCCGTGAGCATGAGGAACGCTGAAAACGAACGGATCGCACCACGCAAGGGACGCTGCATACTAGACTCCAACGCAAAAGACGAACGAAGACGGCAAACAGCTCCCCAAGACTGGAACCGGGGCCTACTCATCCGAGATACCGCCGCAGAGCATCTGGATTTTGAATGTCGACGAACTGAACGCCAAGCCCGTCTGGGTGGTAACGCACAACAATCGCACGCAGCTTGCCCAGCAGAACCTGCGTACCAAGGCTTGGCCTCGCAGCGGTGATAACCGACGCGCCTGAAATCGATACATCCTGGAGGGTGACTTCGATTTCCTGATCGCCAGGGAGGCGCATCGGAGTGACAGCCGATACCGACGCGATGCGCTCATGACCAGCACGGCGGCCTTCAATGCCATCGAGTTCAGCGCGATTGATCAGCCACGTAATCTGCGCGGCGATCTTTTCGCGCTTGTGCAAGGTGGCTGCGAACTTCAGGGCAAAGCCGCCCTCGAAAGCGCGCACGACCGTTCCCTCGACGCCGCCAAGTTCATCCAGGTAGGCGATGATGCGTTCCCCTTGGTCGACGGCGACAGGAGACATGAAAGAACCACCACCGGCCGAGATGTCGATGCTGCGGCAGGGATATTCCTGCTTGTTGCTGCGCATGAAGCGGCCAAGCAGACTTAGCTCGAAACGCAAATGACGCCGCTTGCTGGCCTTATCCTCGGCGGCGAAGGGGTCGATCTCGTAACGGCGATCGAAAGCTGGGCTGACGTTTGCCATAGGTTCCTGTGGCGGCTCATGCTGTGGCACGGGTGACGAGCTATCGGCGCGAACCACGCGACCCCGGCGCGATCTCATTCCGCAAGCTCTGATGCGCTTCAGACTAGCTCGAATGGATTTAACGGCTGCCTAACGCCGCGCATCTTTTTGGGACGAAATTTGCAGCTTTCTTTTCATCGCCATTACTTTCACCACTTGTCGCCTTCCGGCTTGCTCAGTCCGCCGTCATAGACGCGGAATTGCCGGCGCTCGGAACGCACGAGCCGGGCGTCGCGCATATGCGGAGAAAAGGGGGCTTGCCGGTCGTTTGCATCAATCTTCGAAGACGCGGCATCGGCAAGCGGGATTACCGAATGTTCGATCAGTTCGTTACGCTCCAGGCGAACGGTGCCAAGCCATGGCGGAGGGGAGATGCAACTGATCGTGCCGACGATCCTGTCGAGGATATGGCTCGTGTGTGTGAGCGGGAGCAAAATCGTCTCGAACCGCGCGCGGCGGCCATCCGAAGCTGCGGCGTCGAAAGTTAACTGGGCAACGCCGCTTCCCGATGTCAGTACCGCCAGCTGCGTGCGCAGGCTACCGCGGTCCGCTTCGGACCACAGGTCGAGAAAGTTCTGTCCACGAAACTCGATGCCGAACGCTTCGAAGATGCGCGTGCCCGCGAGGCGAAAGCGGTAGCAGCCAGCTTCGACACGTTCCAGAATGAACGTTTCGGGCAGAATGGATCCGATACGCGCCGGTTCGATATCGAAGCGCCGGGGCGCGATGCGGTTGCCCCGCACCTCGTTCCAGTAGGCGTACAACACTTGACTTGTCTTGTGTTTCATCTCGCACTTTCCCGTGCGCCGCAAAACTTCAACGGCGCGTAGACACCGCCTGAGCAGAATTCGTGCCACGCTGTTGCCGGCCAAAAAAGAGTGCGATGCCTATTCCGTTGCGATCGGCCTCCGTCACCGTTAATGCGGATGACCGGGCACGATGGCGTGCGCGGCAACACAGTCAGGACAGAAGCGTTGGCGAAACCGCAGCCTATTTTCAACGCGCCCCATGTGGTCTTGGCGACGATCGCAGCGCTCGCCGCAGTGCATGTCGGCCGTGAGTTCCTGACGCTTGAAACGGACCGCTGGCTGGTACTCGCCGGTGCCTTCATCCCAGCACGCTATGTCAGCGACGGCCTGCCCGGCGGTCCTATCGCCGGTGTCACATCTTTCGTGACCCACATGGGCTTGCATGGCGATTACGCACATCTGGCCGTCAACTGTGGCTGGCTACTGGCCTTCGGCAGTATCGTTGGCCGGCGCATCGGCACCCTGCGGTTCCTGGCGCTTGGCTTGGTCACGGGGATCGCGGGCGCGGCGTTCTTCCTGGTCATGAACTGGGGCCAGTTTGCGCCGATGGTCGGCGCGTCCGGCGCCATCTCGGGGTTGATGGGAGCGGCGGTGCGGTTCATGTTCAACGCACGCGCGGCCGGTGGGCAGGATGGCGCCTCGCTGGCACCCCGCATGAGGCTGCGTGACGTTCTCATGGATAAGCGCGCACGGTTCATGATCGGCACCTGGGTCGCGATCAATCTGCTGTTTGGCCTCGTGCTCGATAAATTCTTCTCTGCGGGCGGTATTGCCTGGGAAGCCCATCTCGGCGGCTTTCTCGCCGGGCTGGTCCTGTTCGATTGGTTCGATCGCGACGTGCCGACGGCGGTGGAACACCCTGAAGACTTGATGCCACCCCTGGACTGATCGCTTGCCAATGGCGTTTAGTTGGCAGAGCATCGAGCCAAACTGGAAAAAGCAACCGACAAGGAGTAAACACCATGAACGTTGCGGCCATTCTCAAGTCCAAAGGCGGCGCGGTGATGACGGCGGGCCGTGATACCCCCATCGAAACGATAGCCGGCCTGTTGGTCAAGCATCGCATTGGCGCCATCGTTATCGTGAGTGCCGAAGGCAAAGTCGAAGGCATCGTATCCGAACGCGACATCGTCAAGGCAATCGCGGCGCGAGGGAGCATGTGCCTCGATGAGACCGCCGACGCGATCATGACGCGCGAAGTTGTCACCTGCGAGCCCGATGAACGCCTCGACCGTCTGATGTCGACAATGACGACGGGCCGGTTCCGTCATGTTCCGGTGGTGCAGGGCGGGCAGCTCACCGGCATTGTTTCGATCGGCGACGCTGTAAAGCACCACATCGCCGAAGTCGAACAGGAAGCGAGCGCACTCAAGACCTACGTGCTAGCTGGTCAGGGCTGACCTGCGGCTTACTGGATCTGAGGCTGAACACCGGCAATCGGGGCTGGAATACGCGGTTCGAGCACGCGGCGGGTCTCCAGGTCACGCGCGATGTCTTCGACCTCGCGCCGGGCTGCGAGATGGCCCCGGTCGATCAGTTCATCGGCACGGTGGAAGTCGAACAGGCCGATACCGGCGAGCTTCGGCTGGATCAGCGCGTCTGGCGGATCACCTGCGAGGCGCGACCTCGCGATGCGATCTTGTACGATGTTGAAAGCATCGATCATCACGGTGGAGATGCCAGGACCGTTGTCTCCGCGGCCGAAGATCTGCCGCTTCAACAAATTGCGCACATCGAGGCCATTCTTCGCCGGAGCTGGCTCTAGTATCTCGTTGTCATCCATCCCATCGATGTTGGACAGCACCGTTCCGCGGCCGCACATGTCCGAATTGAGGTTGACCGCGATCACGTATCGGGCGCCGAGCGCACGGCAAACGCTGACCGGGACGGGATTGACCAGTGCGCCGTCGAACAGCCATCGGTTGTTGATATTCACCGGCTTGAAGATGCCAGGAAGGGCGTAGGAAGCGCGCATCGCCGATACCAGGTGACCGCGCGACAACCAGACTTCGTGTCCCGTGCCGATTTCGGTCGCGACCGCCGTGAACGCGCCGTCAAGTTGTTCGATCGTGGTGTTCCCTAGGGCCTCTTCGAGCCGCGCGCATAAGCGTTGACCGGTGATCAATCCCGATCCCGTGAAGTTGAAATCGAGATAGCCAAACACCTTACGGCGCGTCAGTTCCCGCGCAAATTCCTCGACGGCATCAAGCTTTTTAGCGGCGAAACATCCGCCAACGACAGCGCCGATCGATGTGCCGGCAATGATGTCGGGTACGACACCGGCATCATGTAGTGCCCGAAGAACGCCGATATGGGCCCAACCGCGCGCGGCGCCGCCGCCCAGGGCCAGCCCGATTTTCATTCTTGCCATCGACGTACCTCCCAAGTCTCAATGCCCTGAGCCCCGGGCTAGTTCCGCCTGGAGGTCCACCTGTGGGGCAGCGATCCGTTGGCAGAAGAGAGGCAAAAGTCATGCCGCTGATAATAGCGCGTTTAGATGAATAGCAGCTTAGCGACGGACGTTGGTCAATGTGCGCGCTTACGGCTAGGGGGAACGGAGGAGGCGCGCCGTTCCAGGCGTTTCCGGCAACTCGACGGTGCGATAAAAACAGGATGCTGATCCTGTATGACATGCAACTCCGCTGCCGGTGATGCGGGCACGAACTAGCAGGACATCCTGGTCGCAGTCGGTTCGTACGTCTTCGATTTCGAGGACGTTTCCGCTTTCTTCGCCCTTCCGCCAGATCTTGGCGCGGGAACGGCTCCAAAAATGTGCGGTTCTTGTCGTCAGCGATAACGTCAGCGCCTCGGCGTTCATCCAGGCAAACATCAGCACGCAGCCGCTGGTCGCATCGGTGACGATTGCCGGGATCAAGCCATCGTCGTCGAAGTGCGGCATGAAAACGGTGCCGCCTTCGATCTCGCTTTTGCTGCCGCGATTGGCAAATAGGCTCGTGGCTGGCATCATTGCGCCTCCAGGGCAGTCAAGGCGTCACAGGCGCCTGTCTCGAAAGTTGTCGCATAACTAACTATATAAGGCGTCGGCGCCAATCGTATCGCGGCTGGCTTTACCAACCGGGAATTGTTCATGGCCGAACTCAACGAGATCTACAACTCCCGGATCATCGAGCTGGCTGCGGCGACCGCTGGGCCGAAGAAGCTCGACAATCCCGATGCCACGTCGACGCAACACTCGAAACTGTGCGGCTCGACCGTGACTGTCGAGTTGAAATTGCGGGATGGGG
>JANOOW010000211.1:0-6675 GCA_031421555.1 Hyphomicrobiaceae bacterium
CGAGCTAGGAGGACGTGTTCAAGGACCGCGGCCTCATGAGCCCGCAAAAGTGGGAGATGAGCCCCAAGGGCCAGCATATCGAACTCGGCATCGCCGAGATGAACCTGTTCCTGACGCTGGGCGCCGCCGGACTGTCGCATTCACTGTTCGGCGAGCGGCTCATCCCGATCGGCACGTTGTACGATCCCTTCATCATGCGTGGGCTCGATGCGCTGAACTATGCCTGCTATCAGGATGCCCGCTTCATCGTGGTCGCAACGCCGTCGGGCCTGACGCTCGCGCCGGAAGGCGGCGCGCATCAATCGATCGCCACGCCGCTGATCGGCATCGCTCAGGATGGCCTGGCCTCGTTCGAACCAGCCTACGTCGATGAACTCGGCGTCATCCTGCACTGGGCGTTCGATTACATTCAGCGCAACGGCACGGCCGATGACGGCGAGGGATGGTCGCGTGACAACAAAGGCGGATCTGTCTACCTGCGCCTGACGACGCGGCCGATCGATCAGATCAACCGCACGCTCGATCCGGCTCAGCGCCAGAGCATCATCGACGGCGGCTACTGGATGCGAAAACCCAATCCATCGACCGTTGTGTGCATCGTTGCCATGGGGGCGGTGATGCCGGAGGCGATCGAGGCGGCAGCCTACCTTGGCTCGGAGCGGGCGAGCGTCGGTGTGCTGGCGGTAACCAGTGCCGACCGTTTGTCGGCGGGTTGGCACGGCGCCCAACGCGCGCGCGAAGACGGGGCCCCGGCCGAAATCTCGCACGTTGAAACGCTGCTGTCCGCCCTGCCGCGAGATGCGGCTATCGTCACGATCGGCGACGCTCATCCCGAAACGCTGTCGTGGATCGGTTCCGTTCATGGGCATCGCGTGCGTGCTCTGGGCCCGGAGCATTTCGGGCAATCCGGATCGATCCCGGAGTTGTACGCCCACTACGGTATGAACGTGGATGCGATTGTGCGGGCTGGCCGATCGATGCGGCGTGGCGGCTGAGTTGGCAAGCTGCTTATACTTTAGGCATGAAATTACCCTATGGCTTAGCAGCGTAAGGCGTATTAGATTGCCGCCGAACGACGCGAATACCCTCTTTTGTTCGGAGGTCAAATTCGCGCACATGAGCAGATCCGATTCAACAGAGCATCCGGGGAGGACGCCACAGCATGCCGACCGTCAACAGACGTAAGTTCTTGAAAGCCGCCGGTGTTGGCGGCGCAGCAGCGGCCGCCACGACGCTGGCCGCTCCTGCGATTGCCCAGACGATGCCGAGCATCACGTGGCGCCAGCAGGCGAGTTGGCCGAAGTCGCTCGACACGCTTTATGGCGCTGCCGAACTCATCGGCAAGCGGGTAGGCGAATTGACCGACGGCAAATTCCAGATCCAAACCTTCGCTGCCGGTGAAATCGTCGGAGGTCTTCAGGTCCTCGACGCGGTGCAGAGCGGCACAATCGAGTGCGGCCACACCGCGATGTACTATTACTTCGGCAAAGACGATGCATTCGTGTTCGGCACCTGCCTGCCGTTCGGATTGAACTCCCGCCAGCACCACGCCTGGATGATCCATGGTGGCGGTCTGGAACTCTACAACGACTTCCTCAAGGCCTACAATGTGAACATGCACATTGCCGGCAACACGAATTGCCAGATGGGCGGCTGGTTCCGCAAGCCACTCAAGACAGCGGAAGACCTCAAGGGCATCAAGATGCGTCTCGGCGGTTTCGCCGGCAAGATCGTGTCCCGGATCGGCATGGTGCCGCAGCAGATTGCAGCTGGCGATATCTACCCCGCGCTCGAGAAGGGCACGATCGACGGTGCCGAGTGGGTCGGTCCCCACGACGACGAAAAGCTCGGCTTCTACAAGGTCGCCAAGTTCTATCATTACCCAGGCTGGTGGGAGCCGAACTCGGTCTCTAGCTTCATTTCAAACTTGGCCAAGTACAACGAGCTGCCCCCCACGTATAAGGCCGCCCTGCAGGCGGCGACAATGGAAGCCACGCTGTGGGAAATGTCGAAATACGATGCCGTGAATGCCTCGGCATTGAAGCGTCTGGCAGGCCAAGGAGCGCAGCTTACGCCGTTTTCGCCCGAGATCATGGACACCTCGTACAAGGCCGCGAAGGAATTGTATGTCGAGATAAGCGCCAAGAACCCAGCGTTCAAGAAACTCTACGACAGCCACAACGCCTTCCAGGAAGATGCCTACCTATGGCACCAGATCGCTGACTACACGATGGACAGCTACATGATCCGGTATCGCAACGCGAAGACCTGAGATCACGCCGGCATCACGCTAAAGGGCGGCGGATCGCACAGGTCCGCCGCTTTTTCACGTTGGACCAGCTAGTGATCTTGACGTGACCCTCGAATAAATTCTGGCGTTTCCAACCGTCGTCGCGTCCACACATCGCCGAGCGCAAAATGACAGCTCCGACCCATCGCCGCTGGTATCATCCGTACGCTGTCTGGAAATCTATTCTTCTTCGGCCGCGCTTGTATCTCGCGGTCCTCGCTGGCCTTTCGGTCATGTTTATTTTACCCGTTTCGGCTGCCGGGCATATTCGCGAGGCAGTGGCCTGGATCGTCGGCAGCGTCATCTATCTGGCAGTGGTGAGCCACACGATGTGGGTCTGCACGCCCGCGTTGATCGCAAAGCAAGCGGCGCGGCAGGACGAAAGCCGCATGGTCATCACGGTGCTCGTGTTGTTGGCGATCGGGTCGAGTTTTGCCTCGATCGTCGGATTGTTGAACGAGGCCAAGGCGGCCGGCCAATCGAAGTGGCTGTACCTGCTGCTTGCGGGAGGCACCACGGTCACCTCGTGGACCGTCACCCAATTCGTGTTCACGCTGCACTACGCCCACGAATTCTACCGGCCCGATACCGGCAACGACCGCAAAGGCGGGCTGGACTTTCCGGGCGAGAAAAACCCCGACTATTGGGACTTTCTCTACTTCGCAACGTCGATTGGTGCCGCCTCGCAAACGTCGGACGTCGCCATTCACTCGCGCGGATTACGGCGGCTCGCGACCATACATGCCGTCGTGTCGTTCTTCTTCAATACCGCGATACTGGCGCTGACGATCAACTTGGCGGCAAGCCTGATCTGACGCCGCCACGTTTCAACGCCGCCACGTCAAGCCGGACGGCATGGACGCAACCGGCGACTGCGCTGTGGGCCGGTATACATCCGCCGCCTGCCGCTCGTATGCAGGTGGCGGTGTGCGATAAGCGAGAGAAGGTGCCGGCAAGCCCGCCAAAAACCGCTGTTCGTGCGCATCATTGCCGTCGAGCGGTGCGCGACCCGCATACTTCACGCGCACCTGAGTAACGCCGTGCAGTTCGAACCCGAGTTCCTTCGCCGACCGCCGCGACAGGTCGATCACGCGATCATGCGCGTACGGCCCGCGATCGTTGATACGCACCAGGATGGTCCGGTTATTGGATAGGTTCGTGACATAGGCGAAAGAGGGGATCGGCAACGTCGGATGCGCGGCGGTGAGTGCGTTCATGTCGAAGATCTCGCCATTGGCGGTCTTGCGGCCGTGGAAGTCCGTGCCGTACCAGGAGCCAAGTCCCGCGCGATCATAATTCGGATCTTCCGTCGGCGTGTACCAGCGCGCGCCGATCTTATAGGGCGAACCGATCTTGTACGTACCGCCGCCTTTCGGAATACGATCGCCCTCCGCAAAGAGGCGTTGGCTGGCCGACGTTCCCGTTTTCGGATTGATGCGGCTGTCGCCGGCGGGCCCTGGCCCGGACCGCGAACAACCGCCGGTAATGAGCAGCGCACTTGTGAGCAGGAAGGCTGCAGCCCCGGCTTGCCGCCGGTAGCCGATGATCTCGAACACTTGAACGTCTCCAACACACGCGCCCCGAACGCCACACGTCGATAGCCAGGGACCATGGCTATCTAAAGGATGCATAGTGACGAAACGTGTTTAACGGATGGTTAAACGCGCGATCCCCCCTTCCCCCGTCGATCGCGGGGTGAGGTTAGCAGCGCGATGATCGCGGCCACATCGGGCTTAGCGTATTCAGGTGTGAGCCCTTAGAACCGGTCGGTGCGGTAGGGGTACGGGTCGGTGAATGTCGCCTCGCCCGTTACCATTTCCGCCAGCTACCGTCCGGTGACCGGGCCGAGCGTGAAGCCCCAATGCTGATGACCGAAGTCCGCCCATAGTCCCTTTTTTCCGGTGACGGGGCCGATCATCGGCACCATGTCCGGCAGGCATGGACGGCGGCCCATCCACGGCTCGGGATCGACGCGATCGGCCAGCGGCAGAATTTCGCGCGCCATTGGCTCGACCTTTTGCAGTTGCACCGGCGTCGGCTCTGCATCGCGCCGTGTGAACTCCGCGCCGGTGGTCAGCCGGATGCCTTTGGTCATCGGCGTCAGGCAATATCCCCCCGCCACATCCAGGATCGGGCGGGACAGCGTCGCGTTGCCGCGCGGCTTGAAGTGCATGTGATAGCCGCGCTTGACGAACATCGGGATCTTGATGCCTTGCATCGCAAGCAGATCGTCCGACCACGCACCCAGCGCGATCACGACGTCGCGCGCCTCGATCGCACCCTCGACATTGCCGATCGACCAGCCATCCGGCGTGCGGGCAAGCGTGCGGGCATCGCCCGTCATCATCCGTCCACCGAGCTTCACGAACAGCGCGGCGTACGCTTTGCCGAGCTGTCCCGGATCGCCGACGCTGACCGGCTGCGGCATCAGTATGCCGCCAGCGATCGGGCCCTGCAGATGCGGTTCGATTTCCCGCACGCCGCTTACGTTCAAGGGGGTAAAGGGGATGCCGAACGTGTTGCGGCTCACCTCGTCGGCGACGATTGCCGCGTCTATCGATGCTTGGTCGCGGAACAGCCGCAAGTATCCGGTGCGGCGGAACATGTGCTCGACGCCAGCTTCCCGTGCGATGGCTTCGTGCTCGCTCAGGCAGTGCGTCGCCAGCGGCAGGAAGGCGCGTGATGATGCCTCGGCGCGCGCCGGTGTGCTGTTGCGCCAGTACTTGTAAAGGTTCGGCGCCAGATGAGCAAAGGCGCTGTAATGCCAATGCGATTCCGGCGTTCTGTTGATGCCGTACTGCATGAGCTTCTTGAATTCGCGCGGAAACTTGTAGGGCAAAACGGCTTCCGTTTGGATGATGCCGGTGTTGCCGAATGATGTTTCTTCCGCAGCGCCACGCCGGTCTATCAAGACGACCGATCGTCCACGCTTCAACAGGTGGATAGCTGCCGAAATGCCCACCATTCCGGCGCCCAAGACAATGCAATCGGCTTTCATCGTATCTTCCACTGATAACGGGAGGGATCGGCCGTGAGCATAACCGCTTCGGATTTTGCCGCAACGCTTCAAAGTGGTACGGCCAGCAGGACAATTGCATTCGACACATCTCGCCCTCTCCCCGTCCACTTACGGGGAGACGGCAGAGGCCGTCGCTTTTGCGAGGCCGAGGGTGAGGGGCAGCCGCTTGCTCGGAACCACGTCTCGAACATTAATGCGGCGGCCGTGGAGAGAACGGAGCGCGTTGCCGCCCCTCACCCTAACCCTCTCCCCGTGAAATACGGGGAGAGGGGATAAATTTCCCTCGCCCTCTACCCTCTCCCCTTACGCGCCAAAAAGGGCTAGGGGGAGAGTGAGTGACAGCTTGCCCAAACGCGATGACCCTTGGCCGGGCCACGCATCCGTCCTGATGATTGCTACGAGGCCCCCTATGATTCCGCGCTACAGCCGCCCCGAGATGGTCGCCATCTGGGAACCCGATACCCGCTTCAGGATCTGGTTCGAGATCGAGGCGCACGCGGCGACGGCCATGGCCGGCATCGGCATCATTCCGAAAAGCGCCGCCGAAACGATCTGGGCGAAAGGGTCGGCCGCGACCTTCGACGTCGCCAAGATCGACGCCATCGAGCGCGTGACCAAGCACGACGTCATTGCATTTCTCACCCACCTGGCCGAATTTGTCGGCGAGGACGCCCGGTTCGTGCACCAGGGCATGACGTCATCGGATGTGCTGGATACGTGCCTCAGCGTGCAACTGGTCCGCGCCAGCGACCTGATCATCGCCGGCATCGACCGGTTATTGGCCGCACTCAAGACCCGGGCTTTCGAGCACAAGATGACACCGGCCATCGGGCGTAGCCACGGCATCCACGCCGAGCCCGTCACCTTCGGTTTGAAACTCGCGCAAGCCTACGCCGAATTCTCTCGCGCTAGATCCCGCATGCAGGCTGCCCGCGCCGAGGTCGCCACCTGCGCGATTTCGGGTGCGGTCGGCACCTTTGCCAACATCGATCCGCGCGTGGAAGAATACGTCGCAGCCAAGCTCGGCCTGACGCCGGAACCGGTCTCGACCCAGGTCATCCCGCGTGACCGCCATGCCATGTTCTTTGCCACGCTCGGCGTCATCGCGTCGTCGATCGAGCGCGTGTCGATCGAGATCCGGCATCTACAGCGCTCAGAGGTGAACGAAGCGGACGAGTTCTTCTCCGAAGGGCAGAAAGGCTCGTCGGCGATGCCGCACAAGCGCAACCCGGTGCTGACGGAAAACCTGACCGGCCTCGCCCGCATGGTGCGCAGCTACGCGTTGCCGGCGATGGAGAACGTGGCGCTCTGGCACGAGCGCGATATCTCGCATACAAGCGTCGAGCGCATGATCGGCCCCGACGCA
>JANOOW010000212.1:0-9919 GCA_031421555.1 Hyphomicrobiaceae bacterium
GGTGCCCATCTGCCGGTTGATGTCGATGATGAAGCGGCTCATGTCCTGCTTCTCTTCGAGGTTCATGCCGGCCATCGGTTCGTCGAGGAGGAGCAGGTCAGGCTCCATCGCCAGAGCACGGCCGAGTTCGACGCGCTTTTGCAAGCCGTAGGGCAATTTGCCGACCGGTGTCTTGCGGATGGCGTTGATCTCCAGAAAATCGATGATCTTTTCGACGATCTCCCGATGATGCACTTCTTCGTCGAGCGCCGGACCCAGCCGCAGCATCTGCCAGCCGATGCCTTTGCGCATCTTCAAGGTGCGCCCGGTCATGATGTTGTCGAGCGTCGTCATGCCCTTGAAGAGCGCGACGTTCTGGAAAGTCCGCGCGATACCTTGGCTCGCCGCAATGTACGGGCGCATCTGCTGGCGCTGCTCGCCCTTGTAGGTGATCGTGCCTACTTGCGGATGATAGAAGCCGTTGATGACATTCAGCATCGAGGTCTTGCCGGCGCCGTTCGGACCGATAATGGCGCGGATCTCGCCGCGCTTTATATCGAACGAGACGCCGCGGATTGCTTTCACACCACCGAACGACAACGACACGTCCTTTACCGAAAGTAGGACATCGCCTTTGGCCGGCATGGTGCGGCCTGCAATATCGACATCGGCTTTCATTCGGCGGCCTCCTTGACGGGGGTCTGTGCCGCGACCGCGTGCAGCTTCATGTCGACGACCCGCACGTCGCCCTCGATGATGCCCTTGCGGCCATCTTCGAATGTGACTTCTGTTTGGATGCTGGCGCGGGGCGATCCATCATAAAGTGCCTTGATGAAGGGCGCGTAGCGGTCCGCGATGAATGGCCGGCGGACCTTTTGCGTCCGCGTCAGCTCCCCATCATCCGCTTCGAGCTCTTTATGCAGGATGAGAAAGCGTTTGATCTGCGAGCTGGCGACGCGAGGCTCCTTGGCGAGAGCAGCGTTCAACTCTTCGACCCGGCGCTCGATCATCGCGTAGACGTCGGGGTGAGAGGCGAGTTCCTGGTAGCTGGCGTAGATGACGTTGTTGCGCTCGGCCAGTTGCCCACCGAGACCAGGTCGATGTTGATGAACATCGTCACGAAGTCGCGATCGTTACCGAAGGCGACGGCTTCCTTGATTTCCGGATAGAACTTGATGCGGTTTTCGAGGTACTTGGGCGAGAACAGTTCGCCACTCTTCAATCGCCCCACGTCCTTGGCGCGATCGATGATGCACAGATGTCCGCGCGAATCGATGAACCCAGCGTCGCCGGTGCGAACCCATCCGTCCGCAGTCTTGGTTTCGGCGGTGGCCTCGTCGTTCTTGTAGTATTTCTGAAAAACGCCTGGGCTGTTGAAAAGGACCTCGCCTTTATCGTCGATCTTGATCTCGACGCCGGGGCCGGGCCTGCCTACCGTCTCCGGGTGCACCTCGCCGTCGGGCTGCAGCGTGACGAAGACGCTGGCTTCGGTTTGCCCGTACAGTTGCTTCAAGTTGATCCCAAGCGAGCGGAAGAACGAGAACAGTTCAGGCCCGATCGCCTCGCCGGCGGTGTAAGCCACGCGCAGATTGCTCATGCCCATGCGATTGCGCAGCGGTGCGTAAACCAGCTTATCGCCGATCCAATATAACAACCGGTCCATTGCGGGTACCGATTGGCCGTTGAGGATCTTCGCGCCTGACCCGTTGGCGACACCTAGGAAGTACTTGAACATAGCCTTCTTGGCGGGTCCGGCATCTTCCATGCGCACCATGATCTGGGTCAGCATGTTCTCGAATACGCGCGGTGGCGCGAAGAAGGACGACGGGCCGATTTCGCGGCGGTCTTCGGTGGCGGTTTCCGGGCTTTCGGGGCATGCGACGCAAATGCCGCCAGCAAAGGCTTGCCCATACGAGAAGATGTGATCGCCGACCCACGCCATCGGCAGGTACGCCACCATCGTATCGTCGGCGGTGTAATGATCGAACAAGTTTGCGTTCTGGCCGGACACCACGACGTTCTCGTGGCTCAACATCACGCCTTTCGGCCGCCCTGTCGTGCCGGAGGTATACAGCATCACGCTGGTATCGCTGCCCTTACCGAGAGCAATCTCGGACTTCCACCAGGTCGCGAGTTCCGGTTTCTTGCGCAGCTCGTCCCGGCCGATCGCCCGCACATCGGCAAACGATTGCAGTTGCTTGTGATCGTAGTCCTTGAGGCCGCGAGGATTACAATAAACCATGTAGCGCAGCGTCGGCACGCGGTCGGCGATCGACTGGAGCTTGTCGACCTGCTCTTGGTTTTCGACCACGGCGAAAGCGGTTTCGGCGTGCGTCAGAACGTAGGCCATCTCGTCGGCCACGGAGTCCTGGTAGACTGGTACGGGTATCGCACCCAAGGCCTGAGCCGCGGTGAATGCCCAATAAAGCCGCGGACGATTATCGCCAACGATCGCGACAGTCTCGCCGCGTTTCAAGCCCAACACATAGAGGCCGATCGAAAGCGCGCGAATTTCCTCGAGTGCCTGTTCCCAGGTCCACGTTTGCCAGATGCCCAGGTCCTTCTCGCGCATCGCGGGGCGATCGCCGAAAATGTCGGCGTTGCGCAGCAGCAGCTTCGGAACCGTATCGTGCGCCGGTTGAACGGACCGTGACGCAGGCGTCTCACTCACTAAAGTACCTCCCCATGCGCGGCGAACCGAATATCGCGGCCTTTTCTCGAGTGTGTACATGGCAGCACGGCAGTTATGCAAGTTAGTCTGAAGTACGATGGTAACCGCGCCGAATAAGTGCAGCCGGTACCAAGGCGCGGCCATCCCAGATTTGGCGGCGCAACGTAACGCTGCAACTGGATTACCGCTGGCGCTCGTAGTAAGCCCGCTCTAGCAATCGCGGACACAAGCATTGGGACAGATCATGGCAACGGAACTTTATCACTTCATAGGCGGCAAGAAGGTCAAGGGAACTTCCGGCCGGTTCGCGGACGTATTCTGGCCGATGACGGGTGAGGTAGCCGCCCGCGTGCCGCTCGCCTCGAAGGCCGAGTTGGCGGCCGCCGTGCAGAATGCCAAAGCTGCCCAACCCGCATGGGCCGCGACCAATCCGCAACGCCGTGCCCGCGTGCTGATGAAGTTCATCGATCTTGTCGCCAAGCACAATGATGAACTGGCGCTCACGCTCGCCCGCGAGCACGGCAAGACCGTCCCCGACGCCAAGGGTGACATTCAGCGCGGCATCGAGGTTATGGAAGTGTGTCTCGGCGCGGCGCACATGCTGAAGGGCGAATACACGGACGGCGCGGGCCCCGGCATCGACATCTATTCCATGCGCCAGCCCCTGGGTGTGGTAGCCGGCATCACGCCGTTCAACTTTCCAGCAATGATTCCGATGTGGAAGTTCGGCCCGGCGCTTGCCTGCGGCAATGCATTCATCCTCAAGCCGTCGGAGCGCGACCCCGGCGTGCCATTGCGCCTGGCCGAATTGATGATCGAGGCTGGATTGCCCGCCGGCATTCTCAACGTCGTCAATGGCGACAAGGAGAGCGTCGACGCCATCCTCGACGATCACGATATTTCGGCGATCGGCTTTGTCGGTTCGACGCCGATCGCCGAGTACATCTATAGCCGCGGCTGCGCCAACGGTAAGCGCGTGCAGTGTTTCGGTGGCGCCAAGAACCACATGATCATCATGCCCGATGCCGACCTCGATCAGGCCGTCGATGCTTTGATCGGCGCTGGGTATGGCGCGGCTGGTGAGCGCTGCATGGCGGTTTCCGTCGCCGTACCCGTCGGCAAGGCAACGGCCGACCGGTTGATGGACAAGCTCATTCCGCGCGTCGAAAGCCTTAAAATCGGACCCTCGACCGACGCCAGCGCAGACTTCGGTCCGCTGGTCACCAAGGAAGCCTTGGCGCGGGTGAAGGATTACGTCGAGGTTGGCATCAAAGAGGGAGCGAATCTTCGCGTCGATGGCCGCAACTTCAAGTTGCAGGGCTACGAGAACGGCTTCTACATGGGCGGCTGTCTGTTCGACGACGTCACCAAGGACATGCGCATCTACAAGGAAGAGATCTTTGGACCGGTGCTGTCGGTGGTGCGCGCCAAGACCTACGAGGAGGGCCTCGCGCTCGCCAACGACCACGAATACGGCAACGGCGTCGCGATCTTCACCCGTGATGGAGATGCGGCCCGCGACTTCGCCTCGCGCGTGCAAGTCGGCATGGTCGGCATCAACGTGCCGATCCCGGTGCCGCTAGCCTATTACACCTTCGGCGGCTGGAAGCGCTCCGGCTTCGGCGATCTCAACCAGCATGGCCCCGATGCCTTCCGGTTCTACACCAAGACCAAGACCGTCACATCGCGTTGGCCCAGCGGCACCAAGGAAGGCGCCGAGTTCGTGATACCGACGATGAAGTGAGGGGTGTGGGGTTCGCAAATCGCCGATATTGCGTCTAACCGAGGATGTCGAAATGGACTACACTGCAATCATTACGACGAACCCAACCATCCGTTCCGGCAAGCCTTGTGTACGCGACACGCGAGTGACTGTGTCGGATGTTCTCGAGTATTTGGCCGGTGGTATGAGTGAGGACGAGATCTTGAAAGACTTCCCCTATCTTGTGAGGGACGACATCAGGGCTTGCCTCGCCTTCGCGGCTGAACGTGAACGGCGCATACTTCAGGCTGTGTCGTGAAGTTGTTGATTGACGCCAACCTGTCGCCGCGACTCGTGCCGTTGATCATTGACCTGTTTCCGCAGTCAACGCACGTCTGGGATCTTGGGCTTGGACCGAGTGACGAGGCAATCTGGATATTTGCTAGAGACAACCAGTTCATGATTGTTTCGAAGGACAGCGATTTTTACCGCTTCAGCGTCGTTCGTGCGGCGCCACCAAAGGTCGCGTGGTTACGAATTGGCAATGAAGGCACCGTCGCTGTTGCTGCGATGATCCGGGCCCGCCATCGGGAACTTGTAGATTTTTCCGAAGACACCGCGGCGGCCTTACTCATTCTGGATAGAGCTTAGGAAGCCTGCATGCAGCACCCGTTGATTTCAGCTGACCCTGCCGTGATGCTTGGGAAACCTTGCATCAAGGGCACGCGCATCACTGTCGAGTTAATTCTTAGGAAACTTGGAGCGGGCCGTACGATTGCCGACCTCCAAGCAGCCTACCCCGATCTAACGGAGCCTCAAATTCTCGCGGCCTTGGCATTTGCTGCCGATTACATGCAGCACGAAACGGTCTTGCCAGTATAGCCACCCCATGAACGAAGACGACGGCGAGCAGCGTGGACTTTGGGAAGCGCCGGCGGCGATATCGCCGCATAGCGGGCATCGCGAGCGCCTGCGTGATCGCTTCATGCGTGGCGGCGACAAGGCGCTTCCGGACTACGAGATGCTCGAACTCGTGTTGTTCAATGCGATTCCGCGCCGCGATACCAAGCCGCTCGCCAAGGAGCTGATCGCGCGGTTTGGTACTTTCTCCGAAGTGGTCTCCGCTCCAGAAACGCGGCTGCGCGAGATCAAGGGCGTGAGCGATCGGGTGATTACTGAGCTAAAGCTGGTGCGCGCGGCGGCTCTTCGCCTGATGCAGGGCCAGATCATGGAGCGCAAGGTGCTCTCCTCCTGGGACCAGGTGGTTGCGTATTGCCGGGCGGCAATGGCGTATGAGGTGCGCGAACAGTTCCGCATACTGTTTCTCGACAAAAAGAACAATCTGATTGCCGACGAGATGCAGCAGCAAGGCACCGTCGATCACACGCCGGTCTATGTCCGCGAAGTGGTCAAGCGCGATCATTCTCGTGCACCACCACCCGTCGGGAGATCCGACGCCGTCGCGCGCGGATATCGACATGACCAAGATGATCATCGATGCGGCCAAGCCGTTGGGCGTGCTCGTGCACGACCACATCATCGTCGGCCGCGATCGTGTGGCAAGCTTCAAGGGCCTGCGATTAATGTAGCAAGCTACTTGCGCGATGATTTCGATCACGCGGGATGACAACTGCTTGATGGAGCCTCAACCACGCGCCGTTGCCGATTGCTCTCTTGCTGCGCGATAAAAAAAAGCTCCATATGCGCGGACTGCAAAGCTCGAATTCAACTCTTCGGAGCCGCCGGTCATGGCCATTCTACAACCTACTGCGAAGCACGCTCACGTGATTATTCTAGGATCCGGACCAGCGGGCTATACGGCAGCCATCTACGCTGCACGCGCGATGATCAAGCCCCTTATGATACAAGGCATTCAGCCGGGCGGTCAGCTGACCATCACGACCGACGTCGAGAATTATCCAGGCTTCGCCAAGGCGATCCAGGGTCCTTGGCTGATGGAAGAGATGAAGGCGCAGGCCGAGCACGTAGGTACCGAGATCGTGATGGATCACATTACGTCGGTTGATCTATCGAAGCGTCCGTTCCGTCTCGAAGGCGACAGCGGTGATTATTACACGTGCGACGCGCTGATCATCTGTACGGGCGCGCAAGCTCGTTGGCTCGGGCTTCCTAGCGAGGAAGTCTTCAAGGGCTATGGCGTGTCGGCGTGCGCAACGTGCGACGGGTTTTTCTACAAAGGTAAAGACGTCGTGGTCGTCGGCGGCGGTAACACCGCAGTCGAGGAAGCGATTTTCCTCACCAACTTCGCGCGTAAGGTAACCGTTGTGCACCGGCGCGACAGCTTCCGTGCCGAGAAGATCTTGCAGGAGCGGCTGTTCAAGAACCCTAAGGTCGAAGTTGTTTGGGACAACGCCGTGCATGAGATCGTGGGTACCAGCGATCCGCGCACGGTCACGGGCATCAAGCTACAGAACGTCAAAACCGGCGTGATCTTGGAGCGCACTGTCGACGGCGTCTTCATTGCGATCGGGCACGCACCGGCGACGGAACTGTTCAAGGGCAAGCTTGCCATGACCAAATCGGGATACCTAATCACCAAGCCAGACTCGACGGCGACGGATATTCCCGGCGTCTACGCGGCTGGCGACGTCAAGGATGAGGTTTACCGCCAAGCTGTCACCGCAGCCGGAATGGGCTGTATGGCCGCTCTCGAGGCCGAAAAATGGCTTGCCGGTCTGCCAGTTGCCGTGGGCGCCGCCGCGTGAGCAGGGCGGTTCATTAGCTCTTGTCTTTTGGAACAGGGCTCGTAACCTGCCCCTAACGAAAAAAAGAGCCAGCTGACGACAAGAAACGCCACTAATCTATAAGTTCCGTCTCGATAACCAATAAAAAATGGTCGCGCCGTGTCTCTGGCTTAGCGAGAGGCTGCGGCGCTTGGCGCACGTTTGCGCACTCCCAAAGGACTCTCGCCCATGGATTGGGACAAGTTGCGAATTTTTCATGCCGCCGCCGAGGCCGGCAGCTTTACTCATGCGGGTGAAGCACTTCGCATGAGCCAATCGGCGGTCAGCCGGCAAGTGTCTTCACTCGAAAAAGATCTTGGCATCGCTCTCTTTCATCGCCACGCGCGCGGGCTGGTTCTCACCGAGCAAGGCGACATGCTGTACCGCACCGCCAGCGATGTCATGAACAAGCTGCAAACCGCGGAAACGCTGCTTGCCGACACCACCACGAAGCCCACCGGCGAGCTGCGTATTACCTGCCCGATTGGCTTGGGAACGGTGTGGGTGACGCAGCGGCTGCGCGACTTCATCGAGCTTTACCCGGAAATCCGCGTCGATCTCATCTTGAACGATGACCAGATCGATATCTCGATGCGCGAGGCCGACGTCGCCATATGGACGCGCGAACCAGAGCAGGCCGATTTGATCCGGCGCTCGCTTTTCACGATGAAGGTCCGGGCGTTTGCCTCCACCGGTTACGTCCGTAAGTTCGGCACGCCGCAATCGCTGGAAGATTTGGAGAAGCATCGTTTCGTTTCCTATGGTGGCACGCCAGCCCAGCATCTCTCCGTCATTCGTTGGCTTGAAACTGCGGGTCGCGATGGCAAGGACCCGCGCGTCCCGGTATTTCGCGCAAACAGCGTCGTCGCATTGAAGTATGCCGTGCAGGCAGGAATCGGCGTCGGTCTCATCCCGGACTATCTGACGGGTGAAGAAACCGATCTCGTGCCGGTGTTGACGGAAGTCCAGCTGCCGACGATCCCGATCATCTTCGTTTACCCGGAAGAATTGCGGACGTCGAAGAAGGTCCAGGTCCTGCGAGACTTCCTCGTGGCTAATGCTCGAAATTGGAAAAACGCTTAGAAAACCTGCGTTTTGCGCTGCCTTCGACGTGGCAAATTGATGGCATGCCGACGTCGCATACCCGGCATGTGACCCAACCAATTGCGATGCGTGCATTGCAGGCGTCTACTAGATGCAGCTGTGACGGACAGCTACTGAAGGCAATACCTCCCTTTGATGCCTTCACTCACCACCAACGGTGAGACGAACTCAACCGGGCCTGGAGCGATCCAGCTGCCCGGTTTTTTTTGCAAGCTCACTGACTCCAGTCCAGTTTGTTTGCTATCTGTGGCTCGCGCCGGGCGCTTTTTGCAGACGAATTCAAATCAAGGAGAGATGCAGATGAACACTGCAGTAGACTTTTCCGCGATCAAGCGCGTCAAGCGCTGAAGCGCGCTACACTCGAACCCGGGCCTGGATCAGTCCATCAGCCCGGTTTTTTTCGCTGCGCCGATCGAATGGTTTGCATCCGCCGTCTGGCGCGCTATCAGTGGCGCAGCGCGAACTCGCATGGATCCCAGGACACGAAGCCATGGCCAAGACCCTCTACGACAAGATCTTCGACGACCACATCGTCGCCCGCGAGCCCGATGGCACGTGCGTTTTATATATCGACCGGCATCTGGTGCACGAGGTGACGAGCCCGCAGGCCTTTGAGGGTTTGCGGCTAACCAACCGGAAGGTGCGGGCGCCTGCGAAAACGCTCGCTGTCGTCGATCACAACGTACCGACATCTGACCGTAAGAATGGCATCGCGGACGAGGAGGCGCGCATCCAAGTCGAGGCGCTGGCGAAGAACGCCAAGGATTTCGGCGTCGAGTACTTCAATGAACTCGACCGCCGCCAGGGCATCGTACACGTCATCGGGCCCGAGCAGGGGTTCACGCTGCCGGGAACGACGATCGTTTGCGGCGATAGCCACACCTCGACGCACGGCGCTTTCGGTGCGTTGGCGCACGGTATCGGCACGTCGGAGGTCGAGCACGTGCTCGCCACCCAGACACTGATCCAGAACAAAGCCAAGAACATGCGGGTCACGGTCGACGGCGTGCTGCCCAACCACGTGACCGCCAAGGATATCGTGCTCGCCATCATCGGTGAGATCGGCACTGCGGGCGGTACCGGTCACGTCATCGAGTATGACGGTGAGGCGATCCGCGCGCTGTCGATGGAAGGCCGCATGACGGTGTGTAACATGTCGATCGAGGCCGGTGCGCGCGCTGGCATGATCGCGCCGGACGAAAAGACCTTCGCCTACCTCAAGGGCCGTCCGATGGCGCCGAAAGGTGCGGCCTGGGACATGGCGATGAAGTACTGGGAAACGCTGAAGTCCGACGAGGGTGCGCACTTCGACAAGGTCGTGAAGCTCGACGCCGCAAAGCTTCCTCCCACGCTGACGTGGGGCAACAGCCCGCAAGACGTCGTCGCGATCACCGGTGTCGTACCGGATCCGGCGAAAGCCACGGACGAAGGCATGCGTGCATCGATGGCGGCAGCGCTCGACTATATGGGCCTAACGCCTGGCACCAAGATGACCGACATAAGTATCGACCGCGTCTTTATCGGCTCGTGCACCAACGGCCGCATCGAAGATCTACGCGCGGCCGCCAAAGTGGTCGAAGGTAAGAAGGTTGCCGAAACTGTCAGCGCAATGATCGTTCCCGGATCCGGCCTCGTCAAGGAGCAGGCCGAAGCGGAAGGTCTCGACAAGATCTTCAAGGAAGCAGGTTTCGATTGGCGAGAGCCTGGCTGCTCGATGTG
>JANOOW010000213.1:0-10851 GCA_031421555.1 Hyphomicrobiaceae bacterium
CTTTTTTTCCACGAGTCACGCTCATCTTACCCCCACCCCGGCCCTCCCCTTCAAGGGGGGAGGGAGGGAAACAGGCAGATAGGTTTTCGGGTGGCCTGCACGGTTAGAAGTGACGGAAGCGTTCTGTCCGGCAGCCGTCCCCTTTTCCCCTAGCGCAAATCGGCTTCCGGATTGGCGCTGATGTGGTGGATCGCGATGTCGGCGCCGAGGCGCTCGCTTTCGCGGTCGAGCCGCAGACCCATTACGCGGTCGACCGCGCTATATATGACGTAGCCGGCAACCAAGCCGAAACCGGCCCCGAGGCAACTGCCAACGATTTGCGACAGGAACGTGACGCCGCCCGCGCCGCCGAACGCCTTCAACCCGAAGATGCCGCAAGCGATGCCGCCCCACAGTCCGCACAGGCCATGCAGTGCCCACACGCCGAGCACATCGTCGATCTTCCACTTCTCCGTCGAGACCTGAAACATCTGCACGAAGATGAAGCCGGCGCCCGCGCCGACGACGAAGCTGCCGATCGGATGCATGATATCGGAGCCGGCGCAGACCGCGACCAGGCCAGCCAGCGCGCCGTTATGGACGAAGCCCGGATCGTTCCGGCCGGCGAACAGGGCGGCGAGGATGCCACCGCACATGGCAAGCAGCGAGTTGATGGCGACGAGGCCCGAAACGGATTTCAAACTTTGCGCGCTCATAACGTTGAAGCCGAACCAGCCGATGCACAGCATCCATGAGCCCATCGCGAGCCACGGCAGGGAAGAGGGCGGCGTTGCGTGCGGGCGCGCGCCATCGTAGCGGCCGATGCGCGGTCCGAGCACGAGGATCGCGGCGAGCGCTGCCCAGCCGCCGAACGCATGCACCACGATCGAGCCGGCGAAATCCTTGAACTCGGCACCGAGATAGCGAACGAAGAACGCCTCTTGAATGCCGAAGTTCTTGTTCCAGGCGATGCCTTCGATGATCGGATAGGCTAGGCCGACGAGCAGCGCGGTCGCCAGGCACTGGGCGCCGAAGCGTGCGCGCTCGGCGATGCCGCCGGATACGATTGCGGGCAAGGCGGCCGCGAACGTGCACAGGAAGAAGAAGCGCACGAGGCTTGCGCCTTGCGGGTCAAAAGGTTTCGCGCCGCCAGAGAGCGCATCGGCGCTGACGTAGAAGTGTATGCCGTAAGCGATGAAGTAGCCGATCGCGAAATAAACGACGGTCGAGATCGCGAAGTCGACGAGTATTTTGACGAGCGCGTTCACCTGGTTCTTGTGACGGACGGTGCCGACCTCAAGGAACGCGAAGCCGCCGTGCATCGAGAAGACGAGAATCGCCCCCATCAACAAGAAGAAGACGTCGGCGCCCTGCTGCAACTGTTCCACTTAGATCCCCGCCAACTTTTGCACTTTTTTTGCCAAGCCTGCATCGGGACAAGGCAGTCAAGCGCGCCTTAGGTCAAAGCGGTCTTCGGGACAATGACACTTCAGCAACGATCCGCCGTAATCGCCCGGGGAGCACGTATGCGATCACGCGGAGAAGATGCCGGCAGGTTATGACCACCTCAATTTTTCAGTGAACATCCTTGCGCTGCTGAATTTCCGGGCATAGCCTCGACCGCAGGCAGGCGCTTGGAGATGGGGTAAGCCGTCGTGCCGGATGTAGCCTTTAGGAGTGTCACTCGATGAAAATACACGTCATCGTTGCGACTATGGCCTTGAGTGCCCTTGTCGCCAACGCGAGCATCGCCCAGCAAGTGCCTGCAACACCTGATGAAGTAGCCAAGCCGGGGGGCAAAGTGCCCGGCGTACCCAAGCTCGCCTTGGTGAAGGTTGCCGACGGACTTCGCGATCCGACCGGCGTTACGGCCGCCAACGACGGTACCGGCCGTATCTTCGTCACCGAACGCGCTGGCCGCGTCCGCATCGTGGCCAAGGACGGCAAGATGCAGCCCGAGCCGTTTCTCGATCTGACCAACTTCAATCCGCTCGGCTCCGACGTGCAGACCGGCTTCGTCGAGCAAGGACTATGGTCGATTGCTCTGCATCCAAAGTTCAAGGAGAATGGCTTCGTATTCGTTCACTACGCGTCGCTTCCCTTCAACGGTGCGTCGATGGTCGTGCGCTTCACGGTCGATCAGGCCAGTCCGAACCGGATCACCAAGGAGCAACTCGGCAAGACGGCCAAGGTGCTGATGAACATTCCGCAGCCCTACTACAATCACTACGGCGGCATGATAACCTTCGGGCCTGATAACAAGCTGTACATCGGCAAGGGCGATGCGGGCTGGGAAGGCGATCCGCTCGATGCCGGCCAGCGCCTCGACGTGCTCTGGGGCAAATTGCTGCGTATTGACGTCGACACCGCCGACGATGTTGCGTATGCGGTGCCGAAGGACAATCCGTTCGCCAAGGCAGACAAGCCTCAGCTGATGTCGCTGTTCGGCATAACCGAGCAGGGCTTCTCGCAGATCAAGATCGGCTCGCGGCCAGAGATCTGGGCGTACGGCCTGCGTAACCCCTACATGTTCCACTTCGACAAAAAGTCGGGCGATTTGTTCATTGCCGACGTCGGACAAAACCACTGGGAAGAGATCAACTGGCAGCCCGCCGCCTCGAAGGGTGGCGAGAACTACGGTTGGAAATTCAACCAGGGCTCGCACTGCCATCCAACGACCGGGCCTGGCGAAAAGTGCCCAATCGTCGGTGTGCTGCCGGTGGCTGAGTATCCGCATCAAGAACCTTATCCGGGCGGACCCAAGTCAAAGGACGGCTGGGGCTGTTCGGTGCAGGGTCTGGGCGTCGCCAACTACGCTGGCATGGACAAGGTCTATCTTGCCGGCGACTGGTGCTCCGGCCGGTTGTTCGCGACCGGATGGGACGCGGCAGCCAAGAAGTGGCAAATGCAGGAACTGATGCAGACATCGCTCCAGTTCACCGCCGGTAACGTCGATGAGGATGGCTTCGTTCTCGCGACCAATTGCGTATGCTTCTACACCGAAGACAAGGGTCCCAACGTCAATCCTCCAGGATCGCTCTGGCGTATCATGCCAGCCGACAAGGTGCCCCCGGGCGCGGAATTGGCAAAGGCGAACTGACGCATACCCGGAGAGGGCAGACCGATCAATCGGATTGGGTGCTGGTCAAGCTGGCATCCATTCTCTCACCCAAAGCGAGCGAAACATGTTCAGCCGAAAGTTGCCCGCGGCATTGATCACGTCTGTCTTCGCCGCTTTGCTCGTGACGGTAGCGATGGCTAGTCTGGCCGATTTCAAGTCGCCGTTCGATGGCTCGAAGATGGACTTTCCGCTGAAGGCAGGCGAGGTCGAGACGCCAGCGCTGAAGGAGTTCAAGGCGAGCGGCACCAACCCCTACCGGGGTGACGAAGCCGCCGTCAAACAAGGCAAAGAGCTGTACGAGACCTGGTGCCAGGCCTGCCATAACGCCGACGGTTCGGGGCGCATGGGCCCGGCCCTTATCGGAAAGGATTTCGCCTATCCGCAGACGGCGACCGATCCCGGCATGTTCGCGATCATTTATGGTGGTGCGAAAGGGGCGATGCAACCGTTCTCGGCGCGCGAGGTCACCCAGGACGAGATGCTGAAGATCGTCGCCTATGTGCGTACACTGGATAAATAGCGAAAGACAGTTTCGGAATGAAGCCCCGATTGAAATCGAGGCCTCATTTCTGAAGCGACGTTACATCCTCGCTCGCATCAGCTTCGCACCGGCTCCCAACGCGCGCAATTTGCCGACGGCAACGTCGCGGGGAAGGGGCGCCAGTCCGCAGTTGGTGCAGGCCTGGATGCGCTCGGCATCAGCGAACTTGAGCGCCTCGCTCAGGATCGCTGCGACCGCCTCGGGCGTTTCCACCTCGCGATTGGCGACGTCGATCGAGCCGACCAGGATCGTCTTGTCCTTGAGGTGGCGGATCAGCGAAATCGGCACCCGCGAGCCCTGGCATTCGAGCGATATCTGATCGATGCTGCTACTGTTCAGCGCCGGGAAGATCTCGTCGTACTGGCGCCACTCGGACCCCAGCGTCTCTTTCCATTTGTTGTTCGCCTCGATCCCGTAGCCGTAGCAGATGTGTACGGCGGTCTTGCATTTGAGCCCGGCAGCGGCGGCTTCGAGCGCGGCAACGCCCCACTCCTTCACGTCGTCGGTGAAGACGTTGAACGCGGGTTCGTCGAACTGGATGACGTCGGCGCCGAGGGCTTCGATCTCGCGGGCTTCGTCGTTCAGCACCTTGGCGAACGCCATTGCCATGTCGGCGCGCCGCCCATAGTGCGCATCGGCGATGGTGTCGCAAATCGTCATCGGGCCCGGCAGCGTGAACTTCAGCTTGCGCGTCGTATGCGCGCGCGTGAAGCGAACGTCGTCCGTCTGCACCGAACCGCTGCGTGTGATCGGACCGGTGACGGTCGGCACTTCGGCGTCATAGCGATTGTTGCGAATACCCATGATGGTCTTCTTCGCCCAGTCGATGCCGCCCAGATGCTCGAGGAAACCGTGCACGAAATGGATGCGGAATTGCTCGCCGTCCGAGACGATGTCGATGCCGGCATCCTCTTGCTCTTTGAGCCAGATCAATGCGGCGTCGCGTTTGGCGGCGACAAGCTCTGCTCCCGACGAGCGCCAAGCCGGCCACAGCTTCTCGGGTTCGGCGAGCCAGCCCGGTTTAGGCAAGCTGCCAGCGACTGTAGTTGGAAAGAGATCGTGCTTCGCCATGGTCGTTTCCTCAAACTCGTTTCGAGCGGTTCTCAAGGTTTGGTCCGACGCCTTCCGGCACTTACTGTTTTTTTTGCCGGTCCAAGTGCCGTTTGCACTGCGCGCGAATTTCCCGCAAGTCCTGCAGCGTGCGGTCGAGGTCGGCACGCTTCGTGTTAAGGCCTGCGATGTGCGCCTCGACGCGATCGAGCAGCAATCGGGTCTGGGTCATCTGCGTTGGATCGGTATCGTAGAGCGATAGGTACTCGCCGATGTCTTCCAGCGTGAAGCCCAGATTTTTGCCGCGCAGGATCAGCTTCAGCCGGGTCCGATCGCGCCGGGAGAAACTGCGCGCGGTGCCACGCCGCATCGGGCGGAGCAGCCCACGCGCTTCGTAGAACCTGATTGCACGCGTCGTGATCTCGAATTCGGCTGCCAAGTCGCCGATGGTAAAAATGGCGTCGTCCTGCGCCTCGGTTGCCTCGGCGGCGGCCGGGACGGGTATATCGGACTTGGCCTTGTTTTCTGCCATCAGGCGCGCTGGCGCAAAGCCTCCTCCTGCTTCAGTTCCTTCTTCGAAAGCTTGCCGATCATGGTCTTCGGAAGCGCATCGCGGAATTCGACCTGCGACGGCATTTCAAGCTTGGAAAGCTTAGGCTCGAGGAACTTGAGAATGTCGGCGCCGGTGGCTGTCATGCCGGCTTTGAGCTTGATGAAGGCCTTCGGCGCTTCGCCGCGGTAGCTGTCCTTGATGCCGATGACGGTAACTTCCTCCACGGCGGGATGCTGATAGATCTTCTCCTCCAGGTGGCGCGGGTACACCTTGAAGCCCGAGCAGATGATCATGTCCTTGATCCGGTCGGTGATGAAGATGAAGCCTTCGTCATCCATTTTACCGACGTCACCAGTGCGCAGGAACCCGTCATGAAATACGTTGGCGGTTTCCTCCGGCTTGTTCCAATAGCCCTTCATCACTTGCGGGCCCTTGATGCAAATCTCGCCTTCCTGGCCTAGCGGCATCTCTTTCGAAGTGTCATCGACCGCCCGGATCGAGACCGTCGTGCCCGGCAATGGCTGACCGATAGAACCGTCCTTGACGGGGCCATCGAACGGATTGAACGTCGCGCCAGGTGACGTTTCCGACAGGCCATAGGCCTCCACGACCTTGCAACCCGTGAGCTTTTCGAATGCCGTCTTTACCTCGAGCGGTAGCGGCGCGCCACCCGACAGGCAGAACTTCAGCGACGACAAATCGAAACTCTTGATGTCGGGATGATTGAGCATGGCGTTCAGCACGGTCGGCACCGCCGGCATGATCGTCGGATGGGTCGCCGCGATAAGCTTCAGCGCATCGTTCAGGACGAACCGCGGCATCATGATGATCTCGGCGGCAGTGGCAACGCCAAGGTTCATCACTCCCGTCATGGCGAACACGTGAAAGAACGGCAAGAGGCCGATGATCTTTTCCTTGGCCGGCTCCAGTCCACCGCACCAGGCCATGATCTGCTGCATGTTGGCTACGAGATTATAGTGGGTGAGCATCGCCCCCTTTGGCGTACCGGTGGTGCCGCCGGTGTACTGGAGGACCGCGATATCCTCCATCGGGTTGACGGCGACCTTCTTGTAGGCGCCATCGTTGGCCAGAACTGTAGCTTCTGAAATTACGTGGCCGGCCACGGCAGACTTCGCCGGATGCGCGATCTCCTTGGATTTGAACAACCTGAACAACACCGATTTTCCGCTCGGCAACAGGTTGGAGAACGAACAAACGAGGGCGCGCTTCAAGTGCCCTTCGGCCAGCAACTTCTCGATTTTGCCGAATAGGGCTACCAAGTCGAGCGTGATCATCAGGTCGGTCTGACTATCCTGAACCTGGAAGATCAACTCTTCATGACTGTAAAGCGGGTTGAAATTGACGACGGTTCCGCCAGTTCGCAGAATCGCGAAGTAATAAACGATATAGGTGGGTGTATTCGGTAGGAATAAGCCGACCTTGGAGCCACGACCCACTCCAAGTGCCTGCAGGCCCGCAGTGGCCCGATCGATCAAACGGCCAATTTCAGCATAAGTCATTGTTTTGCCGAGGAAATTGGTCGCCGTTGCCGATCCGTGATTGGCAACGGCCAAGTCCATGAGCCGATACAACGGATCGGATTTGAACTGCATGTTCCAGTCGACATCGGTTGGATAGCGATTGAGCCACGGGCGGCCGGGCTGTGCTGTTAGCCCTGGTACTGCTGATTGTCCCGAAACCATAGTCGGTTTGCTCCTCCAGCAACGGCAATGCTTGATCGCTGCCTGCAATTGTGTTTGTTGGGGATTACCGCGTGCGTCGATAAATCCCAGTTCTTGGCCGCACTATCGCAGTAAACCATGCCCGAGGCTAATGTGGCTAGCTCGGTTTTGGCCGATAGGCGTGTTGAACAGTCGACAACCGGGCCTTCGGCATGCTTTTTGCTGATTAGCTGCACATTAAGAGGTGCCGGGCGGTTAAGTGTGCCGTTTACGGTCTTCGACTTCGACAGCTTGTTATGCCGGTGGCGCTGGATTAAGGAAGGCGCTGACCAGTATCGGGCTCAGTGCGCCGGCTAAGTCAAACGGAAGAGTGAAAAATGGACGACGTCGCGACCAAGATTATCGACATTCTCAAAAAGCATATGAAAGAACCCCGGGACGATATCGGCTTGGGAACGGCTTTGACCGACCTCAAGATCGAGTCGCTCGATCTGGCGATGATCGTCTTCGACATCGAGGATTCTTTCGGGGTTGAAATCCCCTACAACGCCAATGAAGAAGCCTCCGACTTCAAGACCGTCGGTTCCGTCATCGAGCGGGTCAAGGCTTTGATGGCGGCCAACGCCGGTGCCGCTGCCGCCAAAGCTTAAGGCACGCGGCTGAAGCACGGGTTCGGGCGCTTCCACGGCTGCCCGGCCATTGTTGTAACTTGGAAAGTGCGTAACGATGACAGTAGTAGATCCGGCGCGCCGCGTCGTGGTGACCGGCATGGGCCTCGTCACGCCTATCGGAGCCGATGTTCCGGAATTTTGGCAAAGCATTAAGCAGGGCCGCGTCGGCGTGGGTCCGGTCGGCGGCTTTCCGCTGGAAGACCTGAAGATCCTGATTGCAGCGCAAATCAAGAGTTTCGAGCCGAAGGTTCGGCTCAAGCATTTCAAGCGCGACAAGCTGGTGACGATGGCGGACCGCTATTCGTGGTTCGCTGCTGCTGCAGCCGATGAAGCCATGCAAATGGCGGGCCTCGAAGGTCCGCTGCCAAATCCTTATCGCGCAGCCTGCATCGTCGGTTCGGGCGCTGGCGGCCTCGTGACGTTCGAGCAGGCCTACCGCGATTTGTTCATCGCCAACCGCAAGGCCACGCATCCGCTGACACTCCTGCGGATCATCGGCTCCTCCGCTTCGGCCCATATCGGCATCGAGTATGGCGTCAAGGGTCCAACCTTCGCCACCTGTTCCGCCTGTTCGACGGCGACGCATGCGATCGGCATCGCGCGCGACTACATCCGCAATGGCGTCGTCGACGTCGCCATCGCCGGTGCTTCGGAAAGTGTGATCACCTACGGTACGATGAAGGCATGGCAGGCGCTCCATGTGCTCTCGCCCGAAGGCTGCTTCCCGTTCTCGAAGAACCGTAATGGCACAGTGCTCGGCGAAGGTGCGGGCATCCTGGTGCTCGAATCCTACGAGCACGCCAAGGCGCGAGGTGCGACGATCCTTGCCGAATTGACCGGTTACGGCATGAGTTCCGACGCCAAGGACATGGTCAAGCCCGAGGTCGAAGGTCCGCGTGAGGCGATGCGAATGGCGATCGCCGATGCGAACTTGAAGCCGGACGATATCGACTATCTGAACGCCCACGGCACCGCGACTATGGATAACGATCGCAACGAGACGCGGGCGATCAAGGAAGTGTTCGGCGATCACGCCTACAAGCTGGCGGTGTCGTCGACAAAATCCATGCACGGACATCCTCTAGGCGCCGGCGGCGGCATCGAGGCCATCGCCACGATCAAGGCGATGAACGAGAATTGGCTGCCACCGACCGTCGGCCTGTCACAGGCTGATCCCGAGTGCGATCTCGACTACGTGCCCAACGTCGGCCGCCCGAAGGAAATCCGTCATGCGATGTCGAATTCGTTCGCCTTCGGCGGCTTGAATGCGGTTCTTGTGTTCAGCCCGGCGCCGGCTTAAGGCGGAAAAAGGCGCGGCAGGCGGGCCTTGACCAGTTCTGCCAGCGCGATGCCGGGATCAACCCGCACCGGCGTGAGGTTGGACAGTATCGCAAGCGCAGACCCGGCATCCAGCGATGCTAGGCTAGCGTGGGCGTACCAGCCATTATCCCGCAGATGGGCGCGATAGCTGAGCTCGTTGGCGGTCAATCGGTGATGAGCGGGGGCTAGCCCCAACACCGCCAGTCCTGTTGCGACGGCATCCGACACCATGGACGAGGATTCGTCCGTCACCAGAACGGCATCGCTGTCAGCCAGAATATCGGCCAGAGTTTCAACCGTCGCGCCACGAACATCGACGTAGCGCTGGCACGGAAGGCTAGCCAGGCGATCGCTCACGGCGTCCGGTGTGCGGCGCGAGTTGGTGATCAGCCACTGGATGCCCTGGGTGTAGGCCAGCATCGAAACGAGCCCGAACAGATCCTCCCAGTCGACATTCGTAAACGTGCTCTCGCCCGAGTTTCCGCCGACCAGTAGGGCCAGCCGCACGGCCGGCTTGCCGGCTGTGCGAGGGCCACGTTTCCACAGTGCGGCCGCCGATGGCGATGGTTTCGGCGCGAACGCGTGCCGTGACCGGGAGGCGTTTGCCGGGTACGACGTCAGCACGAGATCGAAACTCTTCGGCCTGAACAAGCGCAGCGAGCCGTAGAATACGTTGGCTGCACCGAGGACCCGCGCGCACGCGACGTTGGCGCCAAGCGTCTCCGCGCCGGCTGAAACGACCAAGTCCGTTTTCGGCAGTTGCTTTGCGTCGAGCCCGTAGACAACCGAGAGAAGTTGCGCAGGCGCTAGCCGCAGGTTGCTCCAAACCGCGACAGGTGCACCCCGCCAACGCCCGCGGGTGACCTCGATACGGTTGGTCGTGACGGGACGGATGCCTTCCAGCGCGGCAAGCAACCCGAGGCTCAAATTGGAATGGCCCGGACGCCCGTCGGACAGGAGAAGTGCTGTGATGCCGCTCATGGAATTGCGTCCGGCAAACGAGTGCTTAATCCTCCAGCATCGTCAGGGCAGCCCGCCGGTCACCACTCTTTAATTTGATAAACAGAGAGCGGGCCTTTTTTATATCGCTGTCGGTGCCAGTCTCCGCGGCCTTGGCAAGAGCCACCGTCGTCGGATGGTCCGCACCACAAATGAACACCAATGCCTTCGCCAAGCGCCCCATTGCAGTTCGATCGATCGCAGTCTCGTCCATCTCGGTTCCCCAGCAACGCAGGTACGGTCGCGGCATGTTTCTACCGCGATCCCGAACGATGGCAATGGTGACGACATGATAACCAGCTAGTTGTGCGCGGGGTTTATCAGCGCAAGCCCGCTTTCCGGATCGATCGTCTTGCACAGGTGTGCGGGCTGCTCGGTGACGATAACCTCGAGCGTCGGTCGCACTATGGCGCTCTTCAGATGGCCAGCAACCGCGGAGCCATCGCGCCGCCCCAATACTGCGTGCAAATGAATGCTTGGCTTGCCGCTCGGATCGGTTGCGATATCGCCGACAATCGAAGCAACTTCTACTTGTTCATCGACCGGAATCGGCACGTAATCCTTCGACGCCCAATCAAAAAAAGCGAGCTGGGCTCTGCTGAAGGCGCCGATCGCCGTCACCTGGGCCGCGGTAACGCGCTGTTGATCAGCGAACTCTTGTAGGCAACTCATCGCCTCATCGCCCGACTGCAAAATGACGGCGAATATACGCTTGCCAGCATCATCGCTGAGTAGCTTTATCTGCATTCCGCACTCCCTCAGTCCACGCGGTCGATCAGTCCCTTTACGCCATCATGCGCTGCGCAGCTAGCGCAGCAGAAAATGTTGCCGCTGGCTTCGACGCCGTGGCCAATCACCCGGCATTCGCAATGCGCGCACGTGGGGGCCATTGCGTGGATTGCGCATTCGAAGCTATCGAACGTCATCGTCTTGGA
>JANOOW010000214.1:0-4894 GCA_031421555.1 Hyphomicrobiaceae bacterium
TACGACGACGAAGCCAAGCGCGTTGTCTACGAGCCGGTCAAGCTCACCCAGGAATTCCGCAACTTCGACTTCGAAAGCCCCTGGGAAGCCGCGAAGTACCTGCTGCCAGGCGACGAAAAGGCCAGCGGCCAGCCGCCAAAGCAATGATGCTGTTTACGTCGCTTATCGGCGTGCGATTAGGGGCCACTCATGCCAAAACGTGTTCGTCGCGAACCACAGCCAGTGACCGCCGATGAGTTCCTGTCGGACGGCTCGGGTCTCCCTGAAAAAATTGAACTGATCCAAGGCGTGATCGGGCCGTACTCGGACGCTGGCAAGCTGACATTACTCGCCAACTGGGGTGCCGACGATGTAATGCGGCTCACCGGCCCCGAAATCTGGCGAGCAGCCCTCGCCACCTACGACAAGAACCAGACGAGTTGAGTTACCGGCGGTGAAGCTTGCCGTAGGCAGGTAGAGCGCTTGCGAGATCCGAAATTTCATGGGCAGTGTTTGGAACTGTCGTATAGGCCTGAAATCTCTCGTCCCCCGTGCCGTCATCCCGGCGTAGGCCGGGACCCACGGCAACGTGCAACATGCTGTCTGTTCCGGCGAAAAACGGAAGCCGGTCATCCTGATAGCTCCGCAAGCATCGAGCCCGACGACGGTTGTCGTAGGTCCCGGCCTGCTCCGGGATGACGGCTGTGGGGAGGTCAAGACGGAGTCACTTTCGTAACCCGGCACATCTTTAAAACCATCCGCAAAGTCGGATCTCGCGAAGACGCTCTATTCGACCTACAAAACCTTGGGGTCGCTGCCTTACGCCTTCTTCTTCCCCGCAGGCGCTGGCGCCTTGGCGAAGATGTCGGCGGTGATGCCGGAGTACCAGCCAAGGCTCTCATCGAAATTGGCCTTGTGGGTCGCCGCGTCTTCGCCCGGTTTCGACACGAAGCTGCCGGTCACCTCCCATTTGCCGTCCTTCGGCGCAAAATTACCGCCGACCTTGACGCTGTCATCGGGTGCCAGCATCGACCAGCACGTATTGCGATAGCGCGCGGGAAAACGCTCCTTCTTGGCGAGTTCGGCTAGGATATCGCCAGCGACCACCTTGGCTTGGCTATTTGCCGTAAACGCCGACTTCGGCATCTCGGCAGGCACGGCGGACGCGTCACCCAGAACGTAGACGTTCTGCACTTTCTTGGAGGTGAAGTTCTCCAAGTTGATTGGGCACCAGTCGCCCTCGGCACATCCAGCTTTGTGCACGATTTCGCCGGCACGCTGGTTCGGTATGATGTTGGCGACGTCGGCCTTGATCGTCTTGCCGGCCTTGGTGAAAACCTCGCGCGTTTTCGTATCGACCTTCGTCACCGAGAAATCATCGATGTCGTTCGACAGATTGAGCTCGATGATGCCTTTGTAATACTTGTCGAAGGCCTCCACGAACACCGGCTGCTTGGAGAACGCCTTCTTCGGATCGACGATGACAAGCTTCGATTTCGGCTTCTTCGTCTTGATGTAGTGCGCGATCATGCAGGCGCGCTCGTAGGGTCCCGGCGGGCAGCGATACGGATTGTTCGGCGCGGCCAGCACCACCGTGCCGCCGTCCTTCATCGCCTCCAGCTGAGTCTTGAGCAGCAACGTTTGCGGGCCGGCAAGCCAGGCATGCGGCATGATCTGGGCGGCTTCCTTCGAGTAGCCCTCGATCGTGCCGTACTTGATCTCGATGCCAGGCGACAGCACGAGCTTGTCATAAGCAAAGGTGCGCCCGCCCGCCGTCTTGACCACACGCTTTGCCGTGTCGACGTCGGTTGCCCACTCACGCACGACTTTCACGCCGAGCTTCTTCAACCCCTCCCAGTTGTGCGTGATCGAGTCGAAAGTCCGGAACCCGCCAAGGTAAAGATTGGAGAAGAAGCATGATGTATACTTGGGGTTGACTTCGATCAACGTGACGTCGAGCTTGGGTTCACCGAGCTTCAGAGCGTGCGCGACCGACGCGCCACCAGCGCCGCCACCGACGATTACGACCTTGCCGATGCCTTGCGCGATCGCGAACGAGCCGAACCCGCCAGTGCCGATTGCAGCGATCCCGGCTCCGCCAAACAGATGCCCGAATTGCCGCCGTGTTACTGCCATCTCAGTGTCTCCCAGTACAGCGCTTGGTCTAACGTCAATGCTCCGTGCCACTTATGCAGTAATCGTCATTCCATGTCACCGGGCGTGTTGCAGCGGATCAAGATTAGATCTTGATATCGTCGCCAGCGGGCGCGGCAAAGGAGGTTTTCGCCAATAGCGCGGCCAGAAGGCTCCAGAAGAAGTCGGCGCCGGGATAGCCGGTAATGCGGCCAATTTCCTTGCGCCCTTCGACCAGAACGAACGTCGGCGTGTAGCGCAACGCGCTCAGGTAGGCGAGCGATGGGTCGCCAATGGCTATGCGTTCGAGCGGCGCGAACTTGCCTTCCGGACTGTTGGCATAAGCTTGGCCCACCTCGGCGTGCCAGCGCGCGCAATAGACGCAGCCTGCTTCCTCGACCATGACAAGTTTGAAGCGCTCACTACCTCTACTCGCGGCACCGCCCAAGCCCGCAAGCATGACTTGTAGCATAATGCGTCGGGACATCTCAGCTTTGGGCACAGCGTTCGCGTTTCCGATCACGGCTCAATGAATTGCGATCGGGCAAGTCTATATGCTACGATCCGCGCAACAAGAGGAAAGGGCTATGGACCGGCCTTATGGCACCACAACTCGTCGTGATCTGCTGATCGCTTCGGGGACGTGCGTGATCTCCGCCGCTTTGACGCCATTCCCACTCTCGGCGCAAGAAAAAATCGCAAACGAACTGAAGCCCGATCTGGTCGACGCTTGGCAGATGGCCATGCGCGCCATCACCGGCGATGCGAAACTGGTCGAAGGCCGCATCAGCATGGACCTGCCGGAGATCGCCGAGAACGGTAACGTCGTGCCATTCACGTTCGTGGTCGACAGCTCGATGACCGGGCAAGCCTACGTGCGTAGCCTGCGCGTGTTCTCGACCGGCAATCCGCAGCCGTTGATCGGTACGTTCCGCTTTACGCTGAATAGCGGCAAGGCAGCGATCTCCAGCCGCATGCGGCTCGCCAAAACACAGGACGTCGTGGCGCTGGCCGAGTTGAGCGACGGGACGTTTCTCGTGCAAAAGAAAAACGTGAAGGTGACGATTGGTGGATGTGGCGGATAGGGCGTGAGCGTAATGAATAAGCCGCGGATCAGGCTGCCGGAAGCGCCGAAGGTTGGCGATATCATCGAGGTCAAGACGCTGATCAGCCACGTCATGGAGACGGGTCAGCGCAAGGATACGGACGGCAAGATCGTGCCGCGCAATATCATCCACGCGTTCCAAGCGACATTCAACGGACAGCCGGTTTTCCAGGCGGAGTTTCAGCCTGGTATTTCAGCCAACCCGTACCTGTCGTTCCACATGCGCGTGCCAGGCTCCGGAGAGTTCGAGTTCACCTGGATCGACGATGCGGGGGTTAAGGTGATCGAGCGCACCCGCCTCGAGGTCGCTTGAGCACACAGCAACTTTAGTGCGTCCAGCTACCAATGCGGCCAAACTTGAAGTTGTCGGCATAGGCTTTGCGCACCGGCTTGCGAGGGCTTGGATCTAGCACCGTGTAGGCGATGCCGTTGCGCTCGGCGTAGGCAACCGCGTCTTCGCGCGTGTCGAACGACAGCCCCACCTGCGCTTCGGTATCGGACGAACTGGTCCACCCCATCAACGGATCAATCGATTTAGCGGACTCCGGCTCCTCCTGCAGCACCCACTCCTTGGTGCGGCCAAGGCCTGACTGCATGGCCGACTTCGCTGGCTTGAATATACGTGCCGTCATAGTCGCTGATCCCCAACCCACAAAATACAAGCGTTAGCATGTTCGCCGGCCATCAGATAGGCGACCGAAGCGGCATCTCAGCTGAACGTGCCGCCATTGTCGCCAGGCAAACGCCCCGGCATGCGACGTCCGGCCAGCCTGACCGCCTCTTCCGCCGCCCGGACCAGGGCCTTCGCCTTGTTGATGCATTCCTGCTGCTCGTTCTCGGGAATACTGTCGTAGACGACGCCGGCCCCTGCCTGCACGTGCAGCACACCGTCTTTCACAAGGCCGGTACGCAACACGATGCACGTGTCCATCTGCCCATCCGCCGAGAAATAGCCGACGCAACCGGCGTATGGCCCGCGCTTGTCCTTCTCGAGTTCGTCGATGATCTGCATCGCCCGCACTTTCGGTGCGCCCGATACCGTGCCGGCCGGAAAGCCGGCCATGAGCGCATCGATGGCATCGTGGTTTTTCACGTCGAGCCGCCCGATCACGTTCGAGACGATATGCATGACATGGCTATAGCGCTCGACGAGAAAGCGCTCCGTCACCTCGACCGAGCCGATCTCGGCCACCCGTCCAACGTCGTTGCGGCCTAGATCGAGTAGCATCAGATGTTCCGCCCGCTCTTTCGGATCGGCCAGCAGCGCCTCCGCCAAATGTTGATCTTCGGCCACCGTGGCGCCGCGCCGCGCCGTGCCAGCTATCGGGCGAATGGTGACTTCGCCATTGCGCACCCGGACCAGGATCTCGGGACTGGACCCGACTAGCGAAAAGCCGCCGAAATCGAGGTGAAACAGGAATGGCGAAGGATTGGTGCGCCGTAAAGCCCGGTAAAGCTGAAACGGCGGCAACGTGAACGGCGTCGAAAATCGTTGCGACAGCACCACTTGGAAGACGTCGCCCGCGGCCACATACTCTTTCGCGCGGGCAACCATGCTGCGATACTCGTCCGGCGTGGTATTCGATACCGGCTCGGCCGATGGCGTCACGTCTGCTGCAAGGCGAATTGATTCCGGCACCGGTTCTTCGAGCGCTTTAACGATCGTGCCCAAGCGCG
>JANOOW010000215.1:0-5347 GCA_031421555.1 Hyphomicrobiaceae bacterium
GCTCCGTCTTCAGGCGTCGTCCTGGCTACATCTTGCGATCAGTGTAACAGCTTATGGCCGTTGGACAAGGAAGTAGCCCGGGAATGCAATATAAAGCACAGATGGCTCGAAGGATTATTGGTCTGCTGCCTATCTTATTCCGATGGTTCGTTGGAGCATCCGGATGGGCGTGCCCAATTTTCGCACCGGCGATGGCGCAGAGCGTGCCCGAAAGGTTACTGCGCGCCTACCCGGAACAACTCTTGGCGATCGAGGAAAACGATCTAGTTTGGAGAGACGGCACACGGATGAAGATCGACGATGGTCGCGGAGCGAAGTCATTCGCGCAACGATTGGCGGAGCCCGATCTCAAGGACATGCTTTCGATGCCTTATCCAGCGGGCGAATGGTCTATGCCGCCAAAGCCCGAAAACGATCCCGGCAGGGCGCGTAATGCGGCGTTCTTCACCAAAATGTACGGCGACTGCACGAGAGGCGAAACCGCGCAAAATCTAGTCGAGATTACTTGGTTGCCGAAGAAGTCTGGGCAGCGGCTAAAAGTCTCAAAAGTCAACGGCGTGGCGGAAAAGCTGACCGCGATCAGCAAGGCACTGGATGAGCTCCCGGCCGATTTCGACGTCTACCTCAAACCTTCGGAAGGCACATACGTCTGCCGCCCGATCGCCGGATCGAGCCAGCCGAGCGCACACGGCTACGGCATCGCCATCGATATCTCGACTAGACACGCGCATTATTGGCGTTGGAGTAAGGGTGGAGCGGCGGCGTATCAAAACAAGATTCCGCCCGGGATCGTGAAGATATTCGAGGACAACGGCTTCATCTGGGGCGGCAAGTGGTGGCACTACGACACCATGCACTTCGAGTACCGGCCGGAGCTGCTATTGCGCTAATCCGGCTCCTTGGCTGTCAGGTCACCGGTCCCGGATTGAACAGCGCCAGTGCGTTGTGCAGCCCCCACTTTCCGCCCACGTTTTCCTGCTGCCGCTGGCGACGTCGAGGATCATCTGGAAGAGCTCCGTCCCGACTGCCTCGATCGTCAGCTCGCCGGTCGCAATGCGGCCCGCATCGAGATCCATCAGATCATGCCAACGCCGGGCGAGATCGCTGCGCGTCGCCACCTTGATGACGGGCACCGGCGCTAACTAACCCAACGGTTTAAGCTCTGGATGAAAAGTGGCGCTGCAGCGATCGTATCGGGCATCAGTCGGTTCCAATCTTGCCGTGCGGCGACGTCTCTGTACCTCGTTTACGACACCAATCACTGCGATGTCGAAGCGCCGGCAGCCTATGCTTGCATTGCCGTTAGGCGGGAGACAAACTGTTCTGTCTGTCAGTCTCTTGCGAGACCATCAACTTGCAAGGAAGCATCGTCGGCTTTTCCGCTTTTTCGATTGTCAGATCACACGCATTATTTCTCAGCTTGGATCGATCGCGTTCATGGATGATAGTTTTCCGGCCCTCGCCCCGCCCGGCCTCGACGCCATCAAAACTCTCCTAGCGCGATCGGGGCTGTTTGACGAAGGATTCTACGCGAAGTATCTCCTCGGCCAGCCCGACGGCGTGGACCCTCTCACTCACTACCTCGATATCGGCGAACACCTCGGCAACCAGCCAAGCTTCGCGTTCGATCCGTCATGGTACCGGCGCCGTTACGATGTCCGCGGCGTCGAGGCGTCGTTGTTGCATCACTATATGACCGTTGGCGAAAAGATGGGCTATGCGCCTTCGGCGCTCTTCGATCCAATCTGGTACGCCAATGAAAACGGGCTCGACCTGCAAGCGGAGTGCGCGCTCGCGCACTACATGCAGGCCCATCCGCACGAGCGCGCGCCGCACGCGTACTTCAGCGCGAGGTACTACATCGCTCTTTACGCAGATATTGCGCGAGCAGGCGTAGATCCTTACGAGCACTTTTCACAGACGGGGATCTTTGAAAGCCGGAAAGGGTCTGACAACTTCGATGCCAATTACGTGTGGCAAAGGTATCTGAACAAGGACCGCAGCAAAAATCCCCTGCTGTTGTATCTTGAATTCGGCCCTGAGTTCGGATGGTTGCCGAAATCGCCTGTCGACGAAAATACTGTTCCACGCGAGATCCGCCGGTTTACGGCGCCCGCGCCGGAGTTCGAGCAATCGCAGAAGGCAGCGTCCGGGTTTCGCAAGACCAAGGCATTGGCATTCTATCTACCTCAGTTTCATCCCATCGATGAGAACGACACGTGGTGGGGCAAAGGCTTTACCGAGTGGCGCAATGTTTCGCGAGGGGTGCCACGTTTCGCCGGTCATTTCCAGCCGCGCATACCGCGAGATCTCGGCTTCTATGAACTTGCCGGCACCAATGTCATTAAGCAGCAAGTCGATATGGCGAAGATTGCTGGCCTATTCGGCTTCTGCTTTTACTATTATAATTTCAACGGCAAGCGCTTACTGGAAAAACCGCTCGACGCATTCGTCGGAGACGACACGATCGACTTCCCGTTTTGCCTGCTGTGGGCCAACGAAAGTTGGAGCCGGCGATGGGATGGCCTCGAACAGGAAGTCTTGATCGCGCAGTCGTACAATCTAAAAGCTGAAAACCAACTGGTCGATGATGTCGCGCGATACATGCGCGACCCGCGTTACGTTATGGTCGACCAGCGGCCGTTATTCTTCGTCTACCGCGCGGACGTCATCCCCGATGCGGCTGGCGCGATCAAACGTTGGCGCGAACGCTTCAAATCAGAGCACGGTCTCAATCCACTGATCGTAATGGCTCAGGCCTTCGGCAATACTGATCCCCGGCCCGCCGGCTTCGATGGGGCCATCGAATTCCCGCCGCATAAATTTGGCTCGATCTTGCCCCACGTCACGTCCGGCGTCGAGATCCTAGACCCTGATTTTCGCGGCGAAGTCTACAGCTACGACGGCCTCGTCGAGGCGTCGCTGAAGGACTTCCCCACCGATTTTCCGTTGATGAAAACCGCGGTTCCATCGTGGGACAACGATGCGCGCAAGCAGGGTTCGGGTCTTGTCATGCAAGGTTCGACACCGGCCAAGTTTCAATCTTGGCTGGAAGCGCTCGGCCGCGAAGTGGAGGCCAAGCGCTTCCACGGCGAAAAGATGATCATGATCAACGCCTGGAACGAGTGGTGCGAGGGCGCCTATCTCGAGCCCGACGTTCATTATGGCTTCGCCTACTTGAATGCGCTGTCACGCGCGTTGGCCGATGATCCGCAACGCATCGCCCGCAAGATCGTGCTGGTCGGCCACGATGCCTTCCCGGCTGGCGCGCAAATGCTTCTGCTCAACATCGGACGCACGCTGAAAACCGCGTTCGGCGTCGAGGTGGCATTCATCCTCATGGGGGGCGGTAGCCTGGCCGAACGCTACCGCGAGTTGGCGCCAACCTTTGTCGTCGACGAGGCAACGGACTTCTGGCCAGCCTTGCGCGCCAACGTCGAGCTGCTGCGCGGGCAAGGCTTCGTCCATGCGATCACCAACAGCGCTTTTTCCGGCCACTGCGTGGGCTTCCTGGCCGATAACGGCTTCAAGGTCTGCTCGCTCATCCACGAGCTCAAGACGATCATCGAGCGTAGCGGCGGTATGCAAAAGTATCAGGCAATCTTGAAGCGCAGTAGCGACGTCATCTACCCGAACCATTACGTCTCGAACGAAGTCGTGGGCGCCTTCGGTCAACCCGCCGGCAGCGCGCACATCATGCCCCAGGGCTTGTACAAGGACGTTACCGTCGATCCAACGCAGTCAGGCAGCATTCGCGACCTTCTGAAGTTGCCGGGGAACGTGAAGATCGTGCTCAACACCGGCTATGCCGACTTGCGCAAGGGCGTCGATCTGTTCCTCGGGCTCGCGCGTGAAACCGCCCGCCTCGACCCGAACGTGCACTTTGTCTGGGTCGGCGCCGTCGATCCGGCCGTCAACACCTGGATCGTGGAAGACGTCCGCCGCGGCCGCACCACCAACGTCCACTTCATCGGCTACACCGAGAATGTCGGCGCGATATTCAACGGCGCGGACCTGTTCTTCCTCACCTCGCGCGAAGACCCCTTCCCCTCCGTCGTTCTGGAAGCGCTCGCCGTCGGCATGCCGGTCGGCGCTTTCGACAGCGGCGGCGGCTACGTCGACTTGATCCGCGACGAACCCTACGCGGGCTTCCTCGCACCCACCGGCGATCTTTCGACCGCTGCCCGGCTGATCATCGAACAACTGCGCGCGGAGACCGCATCCGGTGGCAGCCTGCGCCCGGCCCGGCGCGCCATGATCGCCGACAAGTACAACTTCCGGAACTATGCGTTCGCGCTTCTCAACATGACGCAGCGGACGCGCAAGATCTCGGTTGTGATCCCGAACTACAACTACAAGCCTTATCTCGAAGCCCGCCTCGCCTCGGTGTTCGGGCAAAGCCATCCCACGTGGGAGGTCATCGTCCTCGACGATTGCTCGACCGACGCCAGCATACCCGAACTGGAACGGCTCGCCGGCAAGCTCGGCCGCGACTTCACGCTGATCGAGAACGAGCACAACTCGGGCAATGTCTTCGCCCAATGGAAACGTGGCGTCGAGGCGGCAACCGGCGACCTCATCTGGATCGCGGAAGCGGACGACCTCGCAGACCCCGAATTCCTCAGCCGTCTCGCCGCCACCTTCGACACGGCGGGCGTCGTGATGGCGTTCGCCGACAGCCGCACCATCGACGAGTTCGGCGTCTCCCAGTGGGACAGCTACAAGGGCTACTACAATACGCTGTTCCCAGGAGCGCTGGCCGAAAGCAGCATATTCGACGGCGAGCTTTTCCTGCGCGACTACTTGTCCGTAAAAAATACCATACTGAACGCGAGTTCGGTGTTATGGCGCCGCGACGCGCTGATCGAGGCGCTGGCCCGGTGCGGGACCGGTCTTGCCCGCTACAAGATGGCGGGCGACTGGCGCATCTACGCGGAAACGTGCTTACTGGGCGGCAAGATCGCCTACGATGCGACGCCGTTGAACATCCACCGGCGGCACTCGAACAGCGTCACGCATGCACTGAAGAAAGAGACCCACAGGGGGGAAATCATGGCCATCCACCAAATGGTGCGCAACAAACTAGGCCCCGCCGCGCCGATCGCGAAGCAGGATGCGTATGTGCGGGAGATTACGAAGGAATTCGGGTTGGGGTAGTGGGTATCAAACCAAAAAACAATCCACGCTTATCGTCAGTTGGCGGAGTGCCTAAGCGGCCAAGGCCATTCGAAGTACTTGTTCGGTTTGGTCCAACCGTCTCCATAACGTTCTCTGAGGAACGCCTCAATCTTTGCGGGTGCCGGATACTTTCTATCGTATAATTTTATCTCGGAGTCTTTATTAGGCA
>JANOOW010000216.1:0-13001 GCA_031421555.1 Hyphomicrobiaceae bacterium
GTCGTCTCACGCTGGGCGTGACTTAGTGAAATGATAGCGTTGTGTCGAGTTCGCTCGTGTGGCTAGTAGCAGCAAATCAAAGTTGCTGCGGATTCCGCACCTTGGACGCGCGATTTCGACCTGGTGCCTGCAGTCCCTTGCTATGGGCTTTTTCGAAGGCGGTCTCGAAATTTGCTACCAATCCATCGAACGGACACGTCTCGGCATCTTGGCGAGCTATGATGACGTAATCATAGCCTGGCTTGGCAAGCCTCGCGGTAATCACCAAGGCGGCACGCAGACGGCGCTTGATGCGATTGCGCTGCACCGCAGAGCCGAGCTTCTTCGTCACTGTGAAGCCAAATCGAGCAAGGTCAGAAGGCGACGGCGTCGGAGATACCCAGCCTTCTCGCGATTTTGCCTCAAGAACGAACGTCGTCGTGGACCAACGCAGACCATTGCGAACTCTCAGAAATTCTGAACGCCGCTGCAGTGTCACAACGCCCGTGCCGGGCGTCTTCATAGGCGCGCCCTATCAAGCCGACAGGCGCTTGCGGCCCTTGGCGCGGCGGCGTGCAAGCACGCGCAGACCACCGACCGTCTCACAACGCTTGCGGAAACCGTGGCGGCGCTTACGAACGAGCTTGCTCGGCTGATAGGTACGTTTCACGACACACAGTCTCCAGATCGTCAAGCCGATACGGCGTCCGCCGCTACCGGTCATCGTTATACAAGCAGCGCTACAGAGCCGGATACGGTACCGTGGCGTAGGTTGTCTGAAGTCGAGGCTTATATGTATGCCCGGGACCGAAGTCAATTAAACACATTGACGGCAGCGCTTGCCGATCGAAAATCCTGACAATAACGCGTGGGCGTTATCAACTCTGCTCATACATTTCTCTGTGACGCGGGGGCTTAACGAGTGCACCTCTGGCGGCGTCCCCCCTTAAGTCCTAGGAAATGCAGATGTCCAATCGAATGTCGAAAGCACTGCCTGCGATAACGGTTATTTCGGTCGGGCCGGACTTTCCCACGGCGACACTCGCCGCCGAGCTGCCGCGAGCGAATGCGCTGCTGGATCTGGCGACAAAAGGCGTTCCGCTTCGCGCTTTGCGCATGCTCGACCAGGTGTCGCGCAACTGGCTGGTTCGACACGCCAACGCTCACCTTGGCGAGATCGACGCGATTGCGCGAATGCTCGATCGTCCGGGCACCTACTTTCTTAGTGTGAACTACGAATGGGGCTGCACGTGCAGAGTGGGGCCAAGCGCCGATCATGCATCTTCCCGGTTGATCCGTGTACTCGATTGGCGGACACCTGGGCTTGGCCGCAATATCATCGCAGCAAACGTCGAAGGCGCTACTGGATCGTTCATCACGCTCACGTGGCCAGGCTACACGGGCGTGCTGCAAGGCATGGCACCGGGACGCTTTTCGGCAGCGCTCAATCAGGCGCCGATGCGCCGTTCTGGCGGCTTTCTCGCCTTCGACTGGGCGATGAATAAGCGACGCGTCTGGGGCATGCCGCACGGCACGCCGGCGCATCTGCTGCGCGCTGTGTTCGAGCGCGCGAAAACGTTCGAGGAAGCGCGCCGGACGTTGATTGAAACGCCGATCGCGTCGCCGGCAATCTTCAGCCTCGCGGGCATCGCGCCGCAAGACACCTGCGTCATCGAGCGAACCGAGGTGGCAGCGCAGGTGCACGACGGACCCGGCGTCGCTGCCAACAACTGGCAGGCGGCCGGCTGGAAAGGACGTCCGCGTGGCGATGACAGTGCTGGGCGGGCCTGCCAAATGGCTTCCGTCGAACTCGCTTTCGATGATGCGCTGCCGTGGTTGCAAGCGCCGATCTTGAATCAGTATACGCGGCTGGTCGCCATCGCAGACGCCAAGCAGGGCCGTCTGATGGCGCAAGGTTACGAAGCCGATGGAGCTGCAACGGCAGTTTTGCACTACAGTGCGTGACGTGTCGCCGCCAACGGCCGGTCCCGACGATCTAATGTGTTTCGTTCGGGGTAGTCGATGGCGAGCAGTCGCCGCAAGGCATGCAACCCGCCGATTTTCACGGTATTTGAACTGGGTCGCCACTCAGCACCTATGACACGTAGCCTTCGGTGGCGTTGGCGCGAGCACCCTCCAGTCGGGAGTTCCATGTTCGTTGCGCGCGCAAATCGGCTTCTCGTAAAGGTCATGCCGTCGGATCAAATCGCCTAAGTACAGACATTTGTTCTATGTCGGCGCAATTTCATAAAATGATAATCTCACGAAGCATATAGAAACCACGTTCTTTTGTTATTGACAGCGCATTAAGCTGGGCTGCGACACATCGTGGTAACTGTCAAGACCTGAAATCCGGCAAACTAAACTCCCGCTGTATCTTATCTGTTTCTCACCCGCCCCTCCCTGTTCAGCGTGTCCACCATATGCCCGAAGATCATTCCGCCAAGATCGATTTGAACCTTCTGGTCGTGTTCGACGCAGTCATGGCAGAAGGCTCGGTGAAAAACGCGGCTCTGCGGCTAGGCATGAATCCACCAGCCGTTAGCCAGTCGCTCGGTCGTTTACGTGACGCCATCGGTCAGGATTTGTTCATTCGGGTTGGCCACGGATTGCGCCCGACACCCTACGCCTCGAATATCTGGTCGGGCGTGCGCACCGGGCTCGGGCTCATCAAGACGAGCGTCGCATGCGAACAAAAATTCGATCCAGAGACCGAAACGCGAACCTTTGTGATCGACTTTCCGTCTGGTACCGACGCACTGGTCACGCCCGAACTAGCTGCACGTTCGGTCAGCGCCAAGGGGCTCCAGTTCCGGATATCGAACGCACGCGCCTTCAATGTGCTCAACGACTTGCGATTTGGCGATTGTTGGATCGCCATGGATTACCGGCCGGTCACTGAACCGGGTTATCGCTGCGAACTCATGACCGAGCAAGAACTGGTCATCGTTGCGCGCTCGGATTTCGCGCCGCTTGCCAATGGGCTGACGAGGGAGCTGTATCAGGAACTGCCGCAGGTGGCCGTTGCTGCCGTGCGATCGACCAGCGTTCTACCGGTCAACGAGCGTCTCGAAGCGGTAGGTATGGCGCGCGTCGTCAAGTACGCGGTGCCGGGACTGTTCAGCGCCATGCAGATGTTGAAGACGCTGGACGTCGTCGCATCGTTGCCGATTTGCACGGCCAAGGTTTGCCAAGACTGGGGCGACTTCACGATCCACAAGCTTCCGTTCGAGCTGGCGAAGGTGCCATTTTATATGGTGTGGCACGAGCGGTTCGACGGCGATGCCGGGCACGTTTGGCTGCGGGACAATATCCGCGACATCTGCAGCAAGCTTTGACATCAAGGTTTTGACGAAAACGCCCGGCCCATTTCTGGTGCCGGGCGCTTCCATGTCGAGCGTTAGCAATTAGTGCTTCGAGTTTCCGTCGAACAAATTGCGCATGTAGGTCTCGGGCACAAATAGGGTGCCAATCACGACCGTCATCAAGGCGATCGCGATCGGGTACCAAAGGCCGAAGAAAACGTCGCCGGTCTGAGCCACCATGGCGAAAGCCGTAGCTGGCATCAGGCCGCCGAACCAGCCGTTACCGATGTGGTAGGGCAACGACAGGCCTGAGTAGCGGATGCGCGTTGGGAACAGCTCCACCAGCGCGGCTGCGATCGGCCCGTAGACCATCGTCACGAAGATCACCAGAAGGGTCAAAATCGCGATGATCGTCAGGCGCTGCGTGGTGAAGATATCGAACATCTTCGTAAAATTGTAGAGGCCCTCTTTAGGATCGATCGGGATCTTCACCACCGACGCATTGTTCGCCACCGGATAGCCCGCCGCCGTGATGGCATCGGACATGCGCTTGGCGAATGCCGCTGGCACGGTTTTGACATCGTCACCGGTCAGCTTGGTCGAGTCATAGGACGGGACCTCGACGTTGCCGATCTTGACGACCGCAGGCGTACCTGGAGGAGCGCCGACAGTCTTGTAGGTGACGGACGCGCGGGCGAGAGCCGCCTTGGCGTTGTCGCAAGCGCTGGTGAACTTCGCCGTACCGGTCGGGTTGAACTGGAACGAGCAATCATTCGGGTCCGTGCGAACTTCCACTGGGACCGTTTCCCAGGCCTTGGAGAGTGCCGGGTTGGCAGCACGCGACAACCACGAGAACACGCCGCCGCCGGTTGCGGCGATCGGCAGATAGCAGATTGCGGCAATCAAGCAGCCGCCGAGGATGATCGGCTTGCGGCCGATTTTGTCCGACAACGCGCCGAAAAAGATGAAGAACCCGGTACCCAAGGTCAGCGACCACGCCACCATCACGTTGGCGGTGAAGTTGTCGACCTTCAGAATGGTCTGCATGAAGAACAGAGCGTAGAACTGTCCCGCGTACCAGACCACGGCTTGACCCGCCGTAAGGCCGAGCAGAGCAATAAGCGCGATCTTGGCATTCTTCCACTGGCCGAAGGCCTCCGACAGCGGTGCTTTCGACATTGAGCCTTCCGCTTTGATCTTTTGGAAGGCCGGACTTTCGTTCATCTGCAAGCGAATGTAGAGCGAGATCAGCAGCAGGATGACCGACGCGAGGAACGGAATGCGCCAACCCCAAGCATTGAAGGGCGTCAGTGTGTTCGCGCCGATCCTGACTTCAGGGTAGTTGGCGTTGACGTAAATCTGCGTGAACATGATCACGACGAGCGATAGCAACAGGCCAAGAGTAGCCGTCGTTTGGATAAACGATGTGTAGAAGCCGCGGCGGCGCTCAGGCGCGTGCTCTGCGACATAGATTGCAGCGCCGCCGTACTCGCCACCAAGTGCTAGACCCTGAGCCATGCGCAGAATGATGAGGATGACGGGAGCAGCTGTGCCGATCGTGTCATAGCTCGGCAAGCAGCCGACTAGGAACGTCGACAGACCCATGATCAGAATCGTGATCAAGAAGGTGTACTTGCGGCCGATCAGATCGCCGAGACGGCCGAAGAAAAGCGCGCCGAAGGGTCGAACGATAAAGCCAGCAGCGAAGGCGAGGAGAGCGAAGACGTTACGCGTCGCTTCCGGATAGGCCGAGAAGAACTGCGCGCCGATGATCGCCGCCAGCGATCCGTAAAGGTAGAAGTCATACCATTCGAAGATGGTGCCGGCGGATGAAGCGATGATGACCTTTTTCTCTTCCGCCGTCATCGGTTTGCTTCGCACCGAAAGATCGGTTGTAGCAGTGGACATAGATGGGCTCCTCCCTAGTTCATTGACGCGTTGTTGCGCTCGCATCTCTTGACGAGACAGTGTCGACCCGGATTTTGAAGTCAACTATCGGACTACGGGTGGCACGTCGCCGAAACGATCCAGCATGATCTTGTAATTTTGCTGACGCTACCATCGTGTACTTGAATGAGGCATATCGGGTTCGTCAATGATACCATCGTTGAATTCAATCTAATCAAGACTTTAGCGGTGCATATGTGCCGCTAAAGCCTGGAAAGACCGGCTGTTAACCGGCCGCGATGCGAAAGATGCCAGCATTTGATGCAACCAAAGTATTAGACGATGGCGTGCGCGCTAGGCCGGATCCCAAATGCTTTCCGGCATCGGCAGGCCGCCGAGGGTCTCAGAGCCGAGCGGTTGGTCCGGCAAGATGCCAAGCTTGCTTTCCATCATCCACATCAGCTGCCGCGTGTGCTGACCAGCGTGCCAAGTCGTGCGCTCGAGATAATCGTGCATCGTCTGCTCGGCGTAGTAGACGTTGGCCCGGGCTTTCCAGTCTCTCGATCGCCCGCCATTCTTCCACCAAGATGTGAGGCGGCCGCGCACCGTTGCGCCGTAGGCGAGCAGTTCGGCCTTCGACATGGTCCCCGGCTCGGGTTCCCGGCAATAGGCTTCGAAAGTAAGCGGAATGCCTTCTTCATGTTCGATGAAGGCGTCGGCGACGTTCAACAGGTGATAGCCCAGCTGGATCAGCGATCGTGGACGGTTCGGCAAGACGGTCGCCTCGAGTTTTTCAGCCGGCACCTGCTCGATGTAACGGCAAGCGCCATCGATCACGGCGAGCAAACGGCGGACGAGTTCCTCCGGCGGATACTGCCGCGTGGCGACGTGGGTGATGCCAACCAACTGGGCAACATCTTTGAGCGACTGCCCGTCCACCCACCGATCATCCTTCGATACGATCGGCACCCGCCTGATGCCAAATCGTTGAAGCTCTTCGTATGCGCTGGCATCTGCCAAGACGTTGCGAGAGCGGAAGGGGACGTTGTGGCGCGTGAGGAATTCCTTTGCCCTAAGGCAGCTGGTACAACCAGGTTGCCAATAAATGGAAATGCCTACTGGGTGTGTCATGATATTTCTCCAACGAACCGCTTATCTTGCGCAAGTCTGGGGCCTGTGGCAGCGTCCGAGAATAGTGCAGCTGATCTCATAAAGCGATCGGCCGCAAGCATCGTCCCCGGGACGAAATAGGAGACTTCAATGCGGATGTTCGCGGCGCTCGTTGCCGCATTCGCGTCGCTCGCACTTGGAACTGGTTCCGCGGACGCCAAGAAGACCCTCCGCCTCACAGTTCAGCTACCTCTAAAAAGTGTGCTTGGCCAGAACCTCCTACAGTTCAAAGTCGACGTGGAAAAGGCGACGGGAGGCAGTCTCGAGGTCCAGATTTTCGATAGCGCCCAGCTTTACGACGACAGGGATGTGCCGGCTGCTGTCGGCGCGGGACAGATCGACATCGGGGTGGCGTCGTTAGCCCGCTATGTGGGCAATATCCCGGCAGTCGACGTGTTCCACGTGCCTTTCATTTTCGACTCGGATGCCAAGCTACAGGCGGCGGTCGCTCCTGGATCTCCAGTGCGCGGCCCGATCGATGAAGCCATCTCGATGACCGGCAGCCGGGTGTTGTGGTGGCAGGCGTACGGCGGCACCGTCTTGCTGACCAAGGGCGGACAGCCGGTCAAGACCCCGTCTCACATCAAGGGCCAGAAGGTCCGCGCGCTAAGCAAGCTGCTGGGGACCTGGATCAGCGCCAATGGCGGCGTGCCCGTAACGGTTGCCAGCGGCGAACAATACTTCGCCTATCAACGTGGCACCGTCGACATTGGAATGACCGGCCTCGATAGCATCAGGTCGCGCAAGCTGTGGGAGGTGATGGACACTGTCACCATGGCCAATATGGCCGCGATCGAGTTCGTCGTGGTGATCAACGAGAAAATCTTCCAAAGCCTCACGGAGCAGGAGCGCGCCGCCATTCTAGCAGCTTCAACGAGCGCCGAGATCAAACTTCGAGAGGAAATCACTCAGATCGAGAAGCAGGCCCTGGACGCAGCCCGGCAGAACAAGATGACGGTCTATGCACCCAACGCTGCCGAGATGCAGGCATTCCGCAAATCCGCCGAGGCCGTCAGCGTAGAATTTCTGAGGACCGCCGGACCGGTAGGCAAGATCGTTTACGATGCCGCGCTCGCGTTGAAGTGAAGGAAAGATTATGACTACCAAAGCCGCCAAGTTGAAGCGCTTGCTCGCCCAAGATACCTGCCACCTGGTGCCGTGCTGCTGGGATGGCCTATCCGCGAAGATGATAGGGCAGGCGGGTGCGCCATTCACATTCATGAGCGGTTTCGCCGTGTCTGCCGCCCAATTGGGCGAGCCGGATCTTGGGCTCATCTCGTATGGTGAGATCGCCGGTCAATTGCGCAATATTTGCGCTGCGACGCCGATGCCGGTGATCGGCGACGGCGATACCGGCTACGGCAATGCGCTCAATGTGGAGCGGACTGTAAAAGGTTACGCTGCCGCTGGCGCTGCCTGCATCATGATCGAGGATCAAGTTGCACCGAAACGCTGTGGGCACACCAAGGGCAAACTCGTTGTCGATCGCGCCGAGGCTATCGACCGGATCACAGCAGCCGCTCACGCGCGCGACGAAGTTCGAAAGAGCGGCGGCGATATCCTCATTCTGGCCCGGACCGATGCGCGCGCGATGCTCGGTCTCGAAGAAGCGATCTGGCGCGCCAATGCTTTCCGCGATGCCGGTGCCGATATCCTGTTCGTGGAGGCGCCGCAGTCTCCTGCCGAGATGAAGCGGCTGACGCGCGAAGCACCTGGCATTCACATGGCCAACATGGTCGAAGGCGGCGCGACACCGATTTTGCCGATGCATGAGTTGCGAGAACTCGGCTACGGTTTCGCGATCTTTCCGCTGACTTTGATGTCGTCGGCGATGAAAGCGATCAAACTTAGTCTCGCCGCGATGATCGCCGGACGGCACCCGGCCGAAAACGTGATGGACTTCGCAGCTTTGCGCAAAGAGATCGGCTTCGACGGCTACTACGATGCCGAGCAGCGGTATTCTGGCCGCAGGGACGGTTGATGGGCGTGGATATTATCATGCCACCTCCCTTCCGCTACTATCTGCGTGTGCGTTACCAGGAATGCGATGCGCAGGGCGTCGTGTTCAATGCGCGCTACGGCGACTACCTCGATATCGCGACGATGGAGTTCTTCCGCCAGATCGGGTTCGCCGCGGAAGTGGCATCGGCTGAGCTTGACATGCAGCTCGTCAAGCAGACGATGACTTGGAAAGCACCCGCGCGCAACAATCAGGTGCTGGAGATTTCGGTCGCCGCGAAGACACTCGGCAGCACGTCTTTCACACTCGTCGCGGAGTTTCGTATCGCCGGTACGCAAGCTGTGACATGCGAAGCAGAAACCGTTTACGTGCGCGTCGACGCTCAGACCCTCACCAAGCAGCCTCTTGGCGATCGTTTCCGCGAAAGCTTGCGCAGCGGAGCGCCCGGCGTCACGATCGATCACGCCGCATTTCTCAAATAACGATGATCGCGCATGAGCGCGCCAACGGGAGCATGACGCATGGCCAAGGCTAAGCAAGCGAAAACGAATGCGCTGAAGATCGCCGTCATTCCCGGCGATGGCATCGGCAACGAAGTCGTGCCCGAAGGCATCCGCGTGCTGGAAGCGGCCGGCCGCCGCTTCGATATCGACTTCGAGTGGAAGCATTTCGATTGGAGTTGCGAGCGCTTCAAGAAGAAGGGCGCGATGATGCCGGAGGACGGTCTCGCCCGCCTTCGCGAGTTCGATTCGATCTATCTCGGCGCCGTGGGATTTCCGGGCGTCCCCGACCATGTCTCCCTATGGGGATTGTTGATCCCCATCCGCCGCGGCTTCCAGCAATACATCAATCTGCGGCCAGTGCGTTTGTTCGAGGGCCTGGCCTCGCCGCTCGCTGGCCGCAAGCCGGGCGACATCGACTACTGGATCGTGCGTGAAAACAGCGAGGGCGAGTATTCTTCGGTCGGCGGGCGCATGTACGAGGGCACCGAAAACGAGATCGCGGTGCAGCAAGCAATGTTTTCCAAGCGCGGCTGCGACCGGGTCATGCGCTATGCGTTCGATCTCGCGATGACGCGCAAGCGTAAGGAGGTGGTCTCCGCCACTAAGTCCAACGGCATCTCGATTTCGATGCCCTACTGGGACGAACGCTTCGCCAGCGTCGGAAAGGAGTATCCGCGGATCAAGACCAGTCAGTTTCACATCGATATTCTGACCGCGCACCTCGTGCGCAATCCACACTGGTTCGACGTGATCGTCGGCTCCAATTTGTTCGGCGATATCTTGTCGGACTTGGGACCCGCCACGACCGGTACGATCGCAATTGCGCCGGGCGGCAACATCAACCCTGAAAAGGAATACCCCTCCATGTTCGAGCCGGTGCATGGCTCGGCTCCGGACATTGCCGGCAAGGGGATCGCCAATCCGATCGGTCAGATCTGGTCGGGCGCCATGATGCTCGAACACCACGGGCATACGGAGGCGGCGCGCGCCATCGAAAAGGCGATCGAGGTGCTGCTCGCTGAGCACCCGGACGTGCGTACGCCCGACATGGGTGGCAAGGCCTCGTGCAAGGACCTGGGCAAGGCGTTGGCCGAACTCGTGAAGGGCTGACGGTCCGCGGTTGCGCGGCGCTATGCGCTTGGCACACACCGGCTGCCCGCAACCGCTACTGACCGCTATTCGTTAAACCGCGTACCCATCGCCGCGCATTCGGTTTGGATGTGGTGGAGCACGCGCCAGCGACATGCAGAAATCCACGACGAATACCTCGCTCGCGGCACCCCCGGGCGACCGGTTGCGTGCGATCGGCCTCATGATACTCGCGGTTTCGCTGTTCGCCTGTCTCGATGCGACGGCGAAGTATCTGGTCACGCGCGCCAACTTGCCGTTGCCGCAGATCGTTTGGATGCGCTTTCTCGGTCAACTCGGCATCATGGTCCTGGCACTTGGGCTGCTTGCCGTGCCGCGGCTGTTCACGACGAAGAAGCTCGGCGCGCAGCTGCTACGGTCCTGCCTCTTGCTGGCATCGACCGTGCTGAACTTTCTAGCCCTGCGCACGCTGCGGCTCGACCAGTCGTTGACGATCCAGTTTTTAGCGCCTCTCGTCGTTGCGCTCGCGGCCGGACCACTGCTCGGCGAGTGGGTCGGCTGGCGGCGTTTCCTCGCGATCTGTATCGGCTTTTGCGGGATCCTGGTCGTCATCCGGCCAGGGTTCGAAGCAGTACCGCCCGGCGTAATCTTCGCCCTCGGCTGCATGATTGCGTACGCGAGCTTCATCCTGCTGACCCGCTACATATCGGCTTATGATTCAGCCGAAGTGACGCTGACCTACTCGATGCTGGCGGGCGTGCTGCTCGTCGCGCCCATCGCCATTGACCAGTGGGTGTGGCCAGCCGACGAGTTCACGTGGGCGCTATGCATCTCGATGGGCATTTGGGCCTCGATCGGCCACTTCATCTTCATCGTCGCTTATCGCCTGGCGCCCGCCTCAATGCTGGCGCCGTTTCTCTACACCCAACTGCTGACGACGACGATCTTAGGCTTCTCGATCTTTGGCGATGTGCCGGACCAATGGACAATCGTGGGTTCAGCGATCGTCATCGCGTCCGGCATCTATCTCGTGCATCGCGAGCGGGTGAAAAAGGTGCCGCCGCGAGTGCCGGCACCTTTGCCCTGAGCGGGCCGCTAGAAGCGCATCACTGCATGTGCTGGCCGCCGTTGATGGCGATGTTGGCGCCGGTGACGAATGCGGCCTCCTCCGAGCAGAGGTAAATGATCAGCCCGGCGACCTCCTCAGGCTTGCCTAGCCGAGACATCGGGATCTGCGGGATGATCTTGGTATCGAGCACTTCTTTCGGGATCGCGGTCACCATCTTGGTGCCGATATAGCCCGGCGAGATGGTATTCACGGTCACGCCCTTGCGCGCGCTCTCGAGCGCCAATGATTTGGTGAAGCCGTGCATGCCGGCCTTGGCGGCGGCATAGTTGGTCTGGCCGAACGCACCTTTCGATCCGTTGACCGACGACACATTGATGATCCGCCCCCAACCACGTTCGATCATGCCATCGTGCACCTGCTTGGCCATGTTGAAAGCGCTGTCGAGATTCGTGTGCATGACCACATCCCAGTCGGCCTTGGTCATCTTCTTGAAGGTCATGTCCTTGGTGATGCCGGCGTTGTTGACCAACATATCGACCCCGCCCATGTCCGCGACGACCTGCTTTACGCAGGCGGCGCAACTGTCGTAGTCGGCCACGTCGCAGGGGTAGGCCTTGAACTCGTAGCCTTTGTCCTGCATCCCGGTCAGCCATTCCCCGGAGGTCTTGTTGGACGGCGAATAGGTGACGGCGACCGTGTATCCGGCATCCGCCATCTTGGTCGAAACAGTCTCGCCGAGGCCTCCCATGCCGCCGGTAATGATCGCCACGCGCTTTGCCATTGTACGTACTCCCTGGTTTTCTTGAGTTTTGTCATCTCGAAGTCTCCTTGTTTCGTGGCTGCGGCTGCTCTGCAAGCGATAAGTATCGATGGACGCAAAGTTTTTGGGGCGGCACGAAATGTAGCGGCCGATGCTAGGCGTGTTTGCGGCGCTCGCCGTAGCTGTTGCCTCATGCGCAACCGAGGCTCGCGCACACGCAGAACCTCCGCAATTTCCGGCGTGGCGTACAACGTCGGCGTCGTAAAATGGCCGATCTTCCGCACGACTGACGAGAACTGGCGCGTACTGCCAACCACCGGAGGCCAAGGCAGTCGATGACGGCAGCCGCAATCGCTGGCTGGAGACCGTGCGCAAAGCCGCCGAAGCCCAAGGCTTCGGCTGGGCGCTTTACGCCCCAACTCCGATTTCGGGCTCGTCTGGACGAAGTCACGGCGAGCTGGGATGAGAGTATGCTGCCAGCGTTGGGGCTGAGGGGCGGAGGGAGGTAGGAAACTCGACAGCGCGACCTTTCACTTGAGTTGGCATAAGTACTTAACCGGAATAGGGTTTGCTATCGCTGTTATCGCACGCCAATCGGATACCCACGATGCTGAATAAATTAACCGATCGATCCATCAAATCCATTCGGCAGCTTCTGATCGCCTTGTTCTTGATCGCCGTATTAGGATGGATCGTGTCGTCGGCGACGTTGACAACGGTTACTTCTGCCGCTGCGTCCGAGTTAGCATGCTACGGTTCGGTGCAAAACGGTATCGGGCATATTGATAGATCTAGGAAAATCAGAATTATTCATCAAGACGGACCACCCGAAAACGCTATCGAACGCGAGTATCTTTTGACCGCTGAAAAGCTGCTTCGCGAATGGAACGAGCGGCTACTCGATACTGACACTATCGGCTACGATTTTCTGATGCTTCGCTATAACCATCGCATGATTCCGATAGCTGGCCGCGCCTTAACGGCGGGTGTCATATGTGTTCACGGAACTAAAAAAGGATGCAGAAATCTAAATTTCTTCATAGATGGACGAGTAAAGGCGGATGACGCTGCACGTATTGTTATTGGTAATGTGCTTCTCGATCAACCAAAAATAAGCGCCTGCGAATACAAAAAGCGAAGTCAATAGATTCGAATTGCGTGAGATCGAGAAAAAATGGCTCTGTTCGCGTTGGCTGTGGAGGGTCTTGCCACGGCGGCAGTTCGATAAACGTCGGCGGTGAGCTCATCGGCTTGGGCCGCAATCATCCGGCGCCAGGCG
>JANOOW010000217.1:0-1580 GCA_031421555.1 Hyphomicrobiaceae bacterium
TTGACCTTGAAGCTTACGTGGTTAACCGCCGGGAAGCCCGAAAATTCCTTGACTAGATCGCGCGCTTCCAGAATGACATCGCCCTGAACCATACCAAACCTGTCGGGTTTTTGTTGCGTCGTAATGTTTCACCAGTGTCATAACCTAGCACCGGCCATTTCACGATAAAAATCGACATCCCTTAAACAGCACAAAGTGTTTTCAGCTACTCGCTTAGCTGGCCGTGACACTCTATGATAGCCAGCGGACCCTTCGTGGATGCAATAGCGAATTTAATCTTGGGAGAACAAACCTAATGAAGCGCCTCGTGCCACTTGCCCTGCTGGCGGCTCTCGCCATTGTCACTCCTGCTAATGCGCAGGCTCCCTTCGACGGGACAGTCAAAGTCGGTGTTCTGAACGATCAGTCGAGCCTGTACGCCGATGTGACGGGTCAAGGTTCCGTCATTGCCGCGCGCATGGCGCTCGAAGACTTCATGAAAGCCAACCCGAATTCGAAGCTCAAGGTCGAGATCATCTTCGCCGATCACCAAAACAAGCCGGACGTCGGCTCGGCGCTGGCCCGCCAGTGGTTTGAGCGCGACGGCGTCGACATGATCCTCGACGTGCCGAATTCAGCCGTGGCGCTTGCCGTGTCGGACGTCGCTAAACAATTGAACAAGGTCAACGTCAACGGCTCTGCCGGCAGCGCGCGTTTGACCGGCGATGCCTGCAACGCGAATATGGTGCATTGGACGTTCGACAACTTCGCCCTTGCCAACGGCACGGGACGCGCCATCGTTGCGACCGGAGGCGACAGCTGGTTCTTCATCACCGCAGACTACGCCTTCGGACACGACCTCGAAATGCAAACCAGCGCCGTCGTGAAGGGCGCTGGTGGCAAGGTGCTCGGCGGCGTCCGGGTGCCGCTCAACAACGCTGACTTCTCGTCGTTCCTGCTGCAGGCTCAAGCGTCGAAGGCCAAGGTCATCGGCTTGGCTAACGCGGGCGGCGACACCATTAACTCGATCAAGCAGTCGGCGGAGTTCGGCATCGTGCAGGCCGGTCAACGCCTTGCCGGGCTGCTGGTGTTCATCACCGATGTGCATTCGCTCGGTCTCAAGACGACGCAGGGACTGCAATTCACCGATAGCTTCTACTGGGATCAGAACGACGCAACCCGCGCCTGGACCAAGCGCTTCGTCGAGAAGATGAACGGTAAGCAATATCCGACCATGAACCATGCCGGCAACTACGGCGGCATGATGCACTTCCTCAAGGCGATCGATGCCGCACAGACGCGCGATGGCATGAAGATCGTCGCCAAGTTGAAGGAGCTGCCTACTGACGACGTTACGTTTGGCAAGGGCCGCGTCCGCGAGGACGGCCGCCATATGCATCCGATGTACTTGTGGGAAGTGAAGAAGCCGGACGAGAGCAAGGCGCCCTGGGATTACCTGAAGCTTGTAAAGACCATCCCCGCCGAGGAAGCCTGGCGTCCACTTGAGCAGGGCGGCTGCCCGATGCTCAAGAAGTAACAGTTTACGTGTCGCATCGTACCTGTGCCGGAGATACAAGCGCTCGTTTTGTATCTCCGGTGGC
>JANOOW010000218.1:0-9055 GCA_031421555.1 Hyphomicrobiaceae bacterium
GACCAAAACTTTATCCGCGAACTCGAAGTAGCAAAGGCCGTCGGACAGGGCGAGTGCGGTCTCGAAACTGTCGGCTAGGCGCGATGCGAGATCGCCGCGCACGACGATGCGATCGACCACCACGTCGATGTCGTGCTTGAACTTCTTGTCGAGCTTAGGCGCGTCCGGGATCTCGTAGAACGTGCCGTTGATCTTGACGCGCTGAAAACCTTTCTTCTGCAGGTCCGCCAGCTCCTTGCGGAATTCGCCCTTGCGGCCGCGCGACAACGGCGCCAGCAGATAGCCGCGTGTGCTCTCCGGCAGGGCCATCACCCGGTCGACCATCTGCGAGACGGTCTGGCTCTCGATTGGTAAGCCAGTGGCTGGCGAATAGGGCACGCCGACACGGGCGAACAGCAGCCGTAGGTAATCGTAGATCTCGGTAACCGTGCCGACCGTCGAGCGCGGATTCTTCGACGTCGTTTTTTGTTCGATCGAGATGGCCGGCGACAGGCCATCGATGTGATCGACGTCTGGTTTCTGCATCATCTCGAGGAATTGCCGCGCGTATGCCGACAAACTCTCGACGTAGCGGCGTTGGCCCTCGGCGTAGATCGTATCGAAGGCGAGCGAGGATTTGCCCGATCCCGATAGTCCGGTGAATACGATCAGTTTGTCCCGCGGCAGCTCGATATCGATGTTCTTCAGATTGTGCTCGCGCGCTCCCCGAACGGAGATCACGCGGCGATCGTGGGCTGACGGCGTTTTGGCGGACTTATCAGGAGATTTGCTCATGGCTGTTTGGTAGCTGAAGGCTGCCCGGTGGGCAATGCAACTGGCAGGGCCGCGCACAGGCGCTGTAGGTCGCAGCATAGCAACAATCGACCGGCCCGAATTAGGCATACCATCAGTTCTGGCCGCCGGGTGGTTGACAACAGTTTGTGGCTGCGATCCAAGACGAGTGTAGTTGTGTTCGCGCATCGTGCAGTCGTTTCACTGTATAGATGGGCGCTAACTTTCATTTGAGCCGCGTGTGCTTGGCAATTTATTTGAATGACTGTAAGCGTTGTCGCGGCGATTGATACAAGGGCTTCGGAACATGGACGAAATGGTGAAGACCGAGCTTGTGGAGCTTACGGCCGAGATCGTGTCGGCGTACGTCAGCAACAACACGGTGAGTGCCAGCGATGTGTCTGCTTTGATCGGCGACGTCCACAGTGCACTCGCCCGCGCCGCCGGCGGTGCCGATCCCGTCGAGCGCGAAGAGCTGCGTCCGGCGATCACCGTGAAGAAGTCGGTCACGCCGGAGTTCATCATTTGCCTGGAAGACGGCAAGAAGTTCAAGTCGCTCAAACGCCACCTGCGCACGCACTACAATTTGTCGCCGGAGGAGTACCGCGAAAAGTGGGGCTTGCCGCACGATTACCCGATGGTCGCACCGAATTACGCCGCTGCCCGCTCGGCGTTAGCCAAAAAGATGGGCCTGGGAACGCGCCGCGACGAGTAGTTTCGGCGGAAGTTCAATCACAGAGCGGGGGATGCAGCTGCCCAGCCGCCAGTTGTCACCGGCTTAGCCGCGCTTACTGTGAGCCCGCGAAGGCAAGCCGTCTCAGATCGCAATAAGCGCGCCAGCGCGGCGTGCCGGCTGACGTCGTAGGTCCAGTGCCCGGCAATCCCGCGCTGACGCTCCCGCCGCAAGGCCGAGCCGAGCAGCGCGCAAATGCGGCGTCTTCCCGCAATCGATATATCTGCCAGTTCAGCTGGCCAAAGCGGCACGAGGCGGCTCAATTCTGCAGTCCGGTCGACGACCTTGGCTTGGTAGGCATGATGGGCGAGTGGCGCCGTGAGTGACATCGTTGAGCTCCTTGGGTGAGGGGCTCGAAGTGTCTCACGGGCTGCGCGAGCGGGCATAAGTTTGCCCACCGCCGTTACCGCCGGCAAAGTTATCCCCGCCGTTCATACTGTCGGTATTCTTTGACGCGGTGGGTCACGAATGCCGACGTACGGTTCTTGCATGACCGGCAGACGCCCACCGGTTGGCTGGCTACTGAGCGAGGATACCGATGACGAATTGCGAGAGTGAAACAGGCCGGCCGGCACGTGCTTGCCGCGACTACCGTAGACCCGTTTATGCGACCGGCCGCTTTGGTCATGTCATGAGCGATGCGCAACTTCGCGCCCTGCTCGATGCGACCGTGGCGTGCGGCTTCGACATCGATGAGGCACTGTTGCGGCAGCCGACGCGGGGCGTTGCGCGCGTCGCAGTCGCCCGGCAAGTGGCAATGTATCTGGCTCACGTGACGTTAGAGATCAGCGTATCAGTGGCGGGGCGCATGTTCGAACGGGACCGGACGACCGTTACGCACGCTTGTAGAATTATAGAGCAACGCCGCGATGACCGTTCGTTCGATCACGCCATCGACCATCTCGAGCGTGTGGTAAAGATCGTCGCCGGACCGCGGAGGGCGCGATGCGCAAACTAGAAATTCCGTTAAACCCGGATGATGGCTGCCCGGTCGACGACAACGTTCGTGCGTGCCTGCGGGGAATGGCGCAGCGCGGTGCGCGACTGATCGCGGACGGTTCGGGCGCAACTTTTCGCATCGAGCGGGACGGCCAGGAGCCGATGGTGCTGACGCTCGACCTTGCACTGGTCGAAGCGCTCGATGCGCGCGGCTGGCTGACCCGGATCGACGCGTGCGTTTTCATCTTGGCACCGGCCGGGCGAGCAATCGTGCGGGCGATCAAGGCCGCGCCTGCACCGCAGTCCGGCATCGGCGTTGGGGTCGCAGCGCTGCCTGGACGGACTTCCGCCGATCCGCAAAGCCCGCTGGCCTGGGCGCGTCAGCACCGCAACCGGCAGGGCGATCCGTATATCTCGCAGGAAGCTTATGATGCCGGTGAGCGATTGCGGGCGGATTTTCATCTGTCGGGCTTGATGCCGCGGACGACATTCGACTGGGACGCCATCTCGCGATCGAAGGATGAATTGCGTGGTGCGCATGCCCATAAAGGCCGCAGTGGCGGCGGAGCGGGTGCTGCCGCCGAACGCGTCCGCAAAGCGATCGCGGCCGTCCCTCCGGAAATGGCGGGTCTCGTGTACGATGTCTGTTGCTTCGAACACGGCGTCGAAGAGACCGGCCGCCGCCACGGCATGCCACAACGCTCCGGCCACTTCATGCTTTCGATTGCCTTGAACGCGCTCGCGCGGCACTACGGTATTTTGCCAGCGCCTTGTCAAGCGGTCCGGCCTACGCGCCCGCGCCATTGGGGCATGCCCGGCTACAAGCCATCCATCGATGCTCCGCCGATCCCGGACACGCGCTGAACGGGCCTCGATCGCACGCTGCGACGCCGGTTCAGTCAAACCCCCCGAATCAGGTATCTTGTTGCCTCGACGCTGATTTTTGCGACAGGAGCTACCGATGGCCGAGGTCAAGACGATGCTGGTGATGCCGGGGAAGAAATTCTCGGTCACCAAAGCGGTGAAGCGGTTGGCGCAAGTGGCGAGCGGCGTTGCGGCGAGCGCCGGCGTGATCGGCCTGTTCATGGTCGTCAACGGTCTGCTGACCGGTCGCGGCACGTTGATGTACTGGCTCAACATCTGGATGGCCTTCATCAAGCGCGGCGACATCTTCGCCACCATGCTGCTGACCGCCGCCACGACCGTGATTTTCATCTACTGGCAGCGCGATAAAGAGCGCAACCGCTGATCGACGAGGTTCCGTCATCCCGGCCAAGGAGGCGTACTTCGCGCCGGCCGCGAGCCGGGATCCAGCGAGGATGTGCAAATGGCGCATTAGTGGTTTCGGGCCTCCGGCACTTTTTCGCTGGGTTGCCGGATAGCCGGCGCTGCGCTTCGGGCTTCCGGGATGACGATCCACGTTTGTCGCTCCACACGGCTCCGTCTGCGAAAGGCCTCGGTCTCGACGGTTCGTGAGATTGGCTGAAAGTGTGCTAGACCGCACTGATCGTCGATCTCACGCGCGGAGACCTACCCGTCTTGTCATCCCCCGATACGTCCAAGACCGAGGTTGATGTTGCCAACGCTGCCGTTGACAAACAGCCGGTGCAACCCCGTTCGCCTGAGGCGGATGCTGCAACGGATGCGGTCATTTTGGCCGCTGCCACTACCGAGTGGGTCAAGATCGCCGTGCTGATTTCGCGCGCGACTGACGCATTGCGCGCGCAAGCGATGGTCGCGACGCCGCCGATCATCGCCCTGCGCATCTATGCCCTTATCGAAAGCGGCCAACTCGAAGTCAACGGCAACATGCGCCGCTGGCGCGCCGCCGTCGTCCGGCTGAAGGTTGTTCCGAGAGCTAGCGAGGTGCCGTAGGATGCAATAGCGTCGTCGCGTATTGCATCACGACATCCACCGCACGACCGGCCGTCATCGCGGCGGAATACGCTCCGCTATTCCGCCCTACACCCCATGTTCCTGCATCCACTCATACGTCGATCGAATACCGGCTTCGAGGGGGGTGGAGGCGGTCCACCCCAACGCGGTCAAGCGCGACACGTCGAGCAGTTTACGCGGCGTGCCGTCCGGCTTCGACGGATCAAGTTTCAACGTGCCGTCGAATCCGACGATGCGCATGATCAGTTCGGCTAAGTCGCGGATCGGCAGATCGTCACCAACACCGGCGTTGATCGGCTCTGGCGCGCTGTAGTTCTTCAAAAGAAACACCAGCGCATCAGCCAGATCGTCGACGTGCATGAACTCGCGCCGCGGTGATCCCGTGCCCCACAACTCCATGTGCGGTGCGTGTGCAAGCTTGGCACGGTGCGCTTTCATCAATAGCGCCGGCAGCACGTGGCTCGACGACAGATCGAAGTTGTCGCCGGGACCATACAAGTTCGTCGGCATCGCCGAGATGAAATCGCAGCCGTACTGCCGGCGATAGGCCTGGCACAACTTGATGCCGGCGATCTTGGCGATGGCGTACCACTCGTTCGTCGGCTCGAGCGGGCCGGTCAACAGGTATTCTTCGCGGATCGGTTGCGGGCACATCTTCGGGTAGACGCAACTCGAACCGAGGAACAACAACTTTTTCACGCCCACCACGTGACTCGCGTGAATGATGTTGGTCTCGATCACCAAGTTGTCGTGGATGAACTCGGCCGGCCGGCTGTCGTTGGCGAGGATGCCACCGACCGTGGCGGCGGCCAAAATCACGACGCCGGGCTTGTGCGCGCTCATCCAGCGCTCGTCATCGGCTTGCCGCGTCAGATCGAGGCTCGCGCGGCCGACGGTGAGAATATCGCAGCGCTCGCCTGCCAACCGGCGGACGACGGCCGAACCCACCATGCCGCGATGACCTGCAACCCAGACCTTGCAGCCCTCCATATCGAATGGCACCGGCATCACACGACGCTCCCGTTATCTTTGAGAGAGTGGGGGCGCACGAGGATGGCGATGTCGGCTGCCACCATCTCCTTAACCAGGGCCTTGAACGGCGTGGTATGCCGCCAGCCCAATTCGCGCTGCGCTTTTGCCGGGTTGCCGAGCAGCAGGTCGACCTCCGTTGGGCGGAAGTAGCGCGGATCGACTTGCACCAAGATCTCGCCGCTCCCGGCATCGACCCCGCGTTCGCCTTCGCCCTCGCCCTGCCAACGGACTTTGCGGCCGATCTCGGCGAAGGCCAGTTCGACGAATTCGCGCACGGCGTGCGTCTCGCCGGTGGCCAGCACGTAGTCGCTGGCCGTGTCTTGCTGGACGATGCGCCACATGCCTTCGACGTAGTCGCGCGCGTGACCCCAATCGCGCTTCGCATCGAGGTTGCCGAGAAACAGTTTGTCCTTCGATCCGGCGGCGCGGGCAGCGACCGCGCGCGTAATCTTGCGGGTGACGAAGGTTTCGCCGCGCAACGGACTCTCGTGGTTGAACAATATGCCGTTCGAGGCGTGCATGCCGTAGGCCTCACGGTAGTTGACGGTGATCCAGTAGGCATACAGCTTGGCCGCGGCGTACGGACTGCGCGGATAAAACGGCGTCGTCTCCGACTGCGGCGTCTCCTGCACCTTGCCATACAACTCAGATGTGGAGGCCTGATAGAAGCGCACGCGGTCCTTCATCCCGAGAATGCGGATGGCTTCGAGCAGCCGCAACGTGCCGACGGCATCCGAGTTGGCGGTGTACTCTGGCGTCTCGAAGCTCACCGCCACGTGGCTTTGCGCGGCAAGATTGTAGATTTCGGCCGGCTGCGTCTCCTGCACGATGCGGATCAGGTTGGTCGCGTCTGTCATGTCGCCGTAGTGCATGAAGAAACGGACGTGTTCCTCGTGCGGGTCGACATACAGATGATCGACGCGCTGGGTGTTGATCATCGACGAGCGCCGCTTGACGCCATGGACAATGTAGCCTTTCGCCAGCAACAGTTCGGCGAGGTATGCGCCGTCCTGACCGGTTATTCCGGTGATAAGTGCTATTCTGCCGGTCATCCTGCGTATCTCCCGCCGCTCTCAGAGCGCGGCATAACCGTCGCACTTCTGTCACGCAACCGCGCCTTTGCGAGCGCCGTGGTCCAGCTTATACAGATACGACCGCCCCTCCGGCGTAAAAGGGCTAGCCCCGCTTGAACCTTTCTGCTAGCTGGAGCGACATATGAAGGTCTGATCCGCGGTAGCTCAGTGGTAGAGCAGCCGACTGTTAATCGGCTGGTCGCTGGTTCGAATCCAGCCCGCGGAGCCACTTTTTCATTTTACTTCACCGATGGCTGGCGGGCGAGCAGACGCAAAAATACCGCCGTGCCCAGGCCGAAGGCAGCGTGCGAAGTGAATATCCGCGCCCAGGTATTCATATCCCATCCAGCCGCGATCGGGCGGCCCTTCAAAGGAAATACGACGAACAAAAGCACCGCACTGACGGCGATTGCGCCGAACAGGATCGCCGTCAGCCAGTAACCCGCCTCCGAGTGCACGTTGCGTAGCACCAGCATCAACACGATGCCCCAAAGCCCACCCCAGAAGGCGGCACTTACGGTTTGCGGCACGCCGAATGGCGGCACGGAACCCATTGGATAGGGCGGGTTGGCCGACATCCCTGCCCCATAGAGTATCGCATTCAGGCCGAACTGGAATACCAGCACGCCGAGCGCTCCTGCCAGGAAACCACGGAGGATATCACCTGCCGTCAACGAGTCTCTCAGTCGCGTCGTTTCCATCGCAATAACCTCCAAGTCAGCCGCCTGCCATCGATATCGAGGGCCGATGCTTTGCCTGCAAGTGCGCCTTGACGCCACCTGCATGTGCCCGGCAAGATAGGCCTTGGTAAAGTAATGTGCGTTGGATCGTTGCGTGGTCTTGCTCCGTGTCGATGAACCGCTCGAAGCCGGTTCATCGGGAGTTCTGTAGAATGGCGTTCGCCAGTGACACCGAAAGCCTTGATCGCGCCGTGCGTCCGGCAGCGCGGCGCGCCCGCGTCCATTTCGCAAATCAGCCAGGAGCGGCAGCTGCGGCACACCTGACGCGGGCCGGCGCGCTCGATGAGCTGCGGCGGGCCCGCCTCGAACTGGCGTTCGCCGTCGAAGGGTGCGCTTCGTTCTCGCCGGTTCTACGGGCGCTGTGCCGCATCGAAACGTGGCTGTCGCGTCCGCCGCGCATCGCTATTTCGGGCGAGTTCAACTGCGGAAAATCGACGCTCGTCAACATGCTGATCGGCGTCGACGCCCTGCCGACCGCGGCCGTCTCCAACACGCGCATTCCGACGCTGCTTTATTTCGCCGTCGAACCGTCGGTCATGGCGGTGCATCACGACGGCCGGCGGCATGCGCTTTCGGCCCTATCGCCGATAGAGGCGATGGCCAGCGCCGGGATACTGCGCTTGGAGGTGGGGCTTCCATCCGAACGCTTGCGCCGCGTGCAGATCCTCGATCTGCCGGGGCTCGATGATCCCAACGTAGCCGGTGCGCCGTACGAACTGAGCCAGCACAATGCCGACGCCATCGTCTGGTGCACGGTTGCGACGCAAGCCTGGAAAGAGAGCGAGCGGACGGCGTGGCTCGACATGCCGGGCTATCTGCGCGCGCGGGGGATATTACTCGCGACGTTCGCCGACTTGCTCGGGAGTGCTGACGATCAGCGCAGCGTGTTCGGGCGGCTGCAGGGGGAGGCCGGGCCGCATTTCCGCGAGATCGTCATGGTCTCGGCAAAGGCTGCTCAGAACGCGCCTGGCGACGGCGAGGTCTCGTGCGGACACGACGAAATACTGGACCGCGACTGGGGTCAGGGCCGCCTGAACTGCGCGCTCGATCGGGTCATCGCGTTCGCCGACGATCAACGTGTGGTGGCAGCTCTCTCAGTGGTCGGCCGCCTCGCTCGCCACACATTGAAGCGGCTCGACAATAGTGCAGCTGCGGGCATGCACGTCGCGGCCATCGCCGCTGACGCGCATTAGCGCCGGAGCGGCAGCGGCGCAATGGCTACGACCGAAAATTAGACATTCGGCAAATGCGCTCTGAACCGGGCAAGGGCACGTTAGCTAACCACGTTCGAAGTTTGCGATATCTGATCGGGTTAATCTCGCGCCGCGCTAATACTTGCGATAAGCGCTGCTTATGAATTAGTTTCATGGACGCGAACCGGGAAAGTGTTCGAGTTCGCCGATGCTCGCCTCCCGGTCACATAATAGTAGCTATTTTCCGCGATAGGGGGCCGCCGTGCCTGTCACACCTATACCTCTCCGTGCGGGCCAGCCTGAATTATCCGTAGTTTCGCCAGCTCCCATTTTCTCTCCTGCCTCGATCGGTGCCAACCTTGAAAGTCTGCGCGCTGAGCTTTCCGCCCTGTGTGAGGATTTGCGCGCGGTGCTTCCCGTGCGCGGCTTGTCGTTCGTCGAGGATACCGGCCTGCTTTTGCCTCGGCTAACCTGCCGGATTGCGATCATCGGTCAGGTGAAGGCTGGCAAGAGCAGCTTTATCAATGCGTTCGTTCGCCGGCCGGGATTGCTGCCGACGCACGTCAACCCGTGGACGACGGCGGTCACGCATCTGCATTTCGGTCAACCCGATGCGCCACCGGACGTTGCTGCGAAGTTCACTTTCTTCGATGCGAACGAGTGGGAGCGGCTGGCAAC
>JANOOW010000219.1:0-3298 GCA_031421555.1 Hyphomicrobiaceae bacterium
TGTCCTCTCCCCGTCCACTTGCGCGAAGAGGGCCGCCTAACCCTCTCCCCTGAACCAAGGCAGAGGGGAGCGACAGGTGGCTTCGCTTGGATGGACAGCCCAAACGGCCGCACGCGAGGCGCTGTAAACTGGCCGGTCGAAGCCGTAAGCTGAGCGACACTGGTGGAGGATCAGACGGTCATGCGCACGTTCGATATCGTTGTCGCTGGCAGCGGACCGGCAGGGCTCGCGGCGGCGGCGGCGTGCGCGCAAAGTGGAGCACAGATCGGCCTCGTCAGCTTGGCAGTGCAGGTGAATACGCCGCCCGATACGCGCACCGCTGCTTTGTTTCCGGGCTCGCTGGCGCTGCTCCATCATATTGGTGCGATGACGCATCTTGCCGGCGCGATCGCGCCGATGCGCGGCATCCGCATCGTCGACGACGGGGATGGCCTGCTGCGCGCGCCGGAGGTGGTGTTTGAGGCGCACGAGATGGGTATGCAGGATTTCGGCGCTAACGTCCCGCAACAGGCGCTTGGATCAGCGCTGCTGGCTGCGGTGAAGGCGGTGCCGAACGTCCAGTTCATCGAAGGGCGCGTGACCGGTCTCGATGAAGGCAACGAATGTGCCAAGGTGCATCTTGACGGCGGCACGAGCCTATCGGCGCGCCTTGTGGTCGCCGCGGACGGGCGCAACTCGATCTGCCGCGCCGCTGCCGGCATCGCCGCCGAAACGTGGGACTATCCACAGGTCGCGATCGCCGCGCAGTTCTCGCACTCGCGCCCGCATCACGGCATATCGACGGAGTTTCACCGGACCGCCGGGCCGTGCACCGTAGTGCCGATGCCGGGCAATTCGTCGAGTTTGGTGTGGGTGGAACGGCCGGCGATCGCGGAGAGATTGGGCGGGCTCGACGATGCAGCCTTCGCCCGCGCGCTCGAAGACCGTCTGCACGGCGTGCTGGGGCGGGTTTCGCAGGTTGGCATCCGGCGAATGTTTCCGCTCGGCGGGCTGAAAGCCGAATGTCTGGCGCGCAACCGCGTCGTGCTCGTTGGCGAGGCCGGTCACACGTTGCCGCCGATCGGCGCGCAGGGTTTGAACCTAGGTTTTCGCGATGTGGCGGTGCTGGCAGATCTGGCCGCTGGCGCGATGGCCTCGTCACGCGACATCGGCGGCGCGGAGTTGCTCGACGCATATCATGCCGCACGCCGGGCCGACGTTGCCGTGCGGACGGTTGCGGTCGATCTGCTCAACCGGTCGCTGCTGGCCGATCTGCTGCCGGCCGATCTCGCACGCGGTCTTGGGCTGCATCTTGCCGGTGGCATTGCGGTGCTCAAGCGCCAGGTGATGCGCGCCGGGTTCGAACCGGTGGGGAGCTTGCCGCGCTTGATGCGCATGCCGCTCGCAGCGACGAGTGCGGCTTGACGGCTGGCGCCGCCTGTAGTCATCAGGGCTGCGCGTTCTGCGCCGAAACGACGATGAAGGTTTCATGCCCGCCCCCATTTCCGCCTTGCGGGACTTTCAATTCCGGCTCGAGTATGTGGCGCTGCGGGCAATCGTGGGTCTCGTGCGCGCCGTGCCGCTGGATGCTGCCAGCTCGATATCCGGGCGGGCCTGGCGGTTTCTCGCGCCGAAGATCTCGCGCAAACGGCATACACGCGCGCTGGACAACCTCGCCATCGCCTTTCCGGAAAAGCCGCTAGCGGAACGCGAGAAAATCGCGCTGGCGAACTGGGAGAACCTCGGCCGGGTGATGGCCGAGACGATGCAGATGGACCGCATCCTGCGCGATCCCAGCCGCATCGAGATCGCCAACCTGCAGGTGTTCGCGCGCTATCGCAACAAGCTTGGACCGGTCGTCGGCGTGTCGCTGCACATGGGCAACTGGGAACTGGCGATCTGGCCGCTGACGGTTGCGGGCGCGCGCCCGGCGGCGGTCTATCGCTCGGTCAACAATCCGTATGTCGACCAGTATTTGCGGGATCAGAGGCGCGATCTTTACCCAGGCGGACTGCTCGGGCGCGGCAAGGTCGAGGGCGATCACGGCGAGGGCCAGAAGACGGCGCGGTTCATCATGGATTATGTGCGCCGCGGCGGACGGCTCGGCATCGTCGCCGACTTGTACGATCGCACCGGACTGCAGGTGCCATTCTTCGGGCGTGACGCTGGCACCGTCGCGATGCCCGCGATGATTGCCCGCCGCGTCGGCGCCCGGGTGTGGATGGCGCGGTGCGTCCGGATTGGCGGCGGCGTCAAATTCCGCATCGAACTCGCCGAGTTGCGGATCCCGCGCACGGCCAATCCATCCGAGGACATCCGGTGGGCGACGGCTGCGATGCAACGCCAGTTCGAGGCGTGGATCCGTGAAGTGCCCGAGCAATGGATGTGGAGTAACCGGCGCTGGAGTTGATAGCGCTTTGAAGATATCAACGGTTTTTTGAGAAGGTCCCGAACCATGCCAGCCACCCGCACGCCCGCCAAATTCTTCTCCAGCCTCGCGATCGGCGCACCGGAGCCATTTCGCGCGCCTCCCGTGCGGCTGGAGCGGATGATCCACTTCGTGCCCCCGCACAATGCGAAGATCACGGCGAAGATGGGCGAACTGAAAACGCAGGTCGATGTCATTCTCGGCAATCTCGAAGATGCGATCCCAGCCGACCAGAAAGCCAACGCGCGGGCGGGCTTCATCCGCATGGCGCTCGACAATGATTTCGGCGGCACCGGTCTGTGGACCCGCGTCAATTGCCTGAACTCGCCGTGGTTCCTGGATGACGTGATCGAAATCATCGGCGCGGCCGGCCACAAGGTTGACGTCGTCATGCTGCCGAAGGTCGAAGGACCGTGGGACATCCACTATCTCGATCAGCTGCTGGCCCAGCTCGAAGCCAAGGCGGACATCAAGCGCCCGATCATGATCCACGCGATCCTCGAGACCGCCGAGGGCGTGTCGAACATCGAGGAGATCGCCGGTGCGAGCCCTCGCATGCATGGCATGAGCCTGGGGCCGGCCGATCTTGCAGCATCACGCGGCATGAAGACGACCCGCGTCGGCGGCGGACATCCATCGTACGGCGTGCTCGCGGACGGCGCAGCCGGCCAAGCGCGCGCGTTCTACCAGCAGGACCTGTGGCACTATACCGTCGCCCGCATGGTCGATGCCTGCCAGCGCTGCGGCATCAAGGCGTTCTACGGCCCGTTCGGCGACTTCTCCGACGGCGACGCGTGCGAAGCGCAGTTCCGCAACGCGTTTCTGATGGGATGCGCTGGCGCCTGGTCGCTACACCCGAGCCAAGTCGAGATCGCCAAGCGCGTGTTCAGC
>JANOOW010000220.1:0-1660 GCA_031421555.1 Hyphomicrobiaceae bacterium
ATCGATTTCGGGATGAGGCAGTTCATCCCTCAGCGAAGTTTTCTGATCCCGTGCCGCACTTCACTCTTGGCGTCAACGTCGAGCGGCGGTTTGTGATGTTCAGCTACCCCAACGCCCGTCAGCTAGTCCGAGCGGCGCTTGCGTTCTCCAAAATTCTTGTGTCACGAGATCTGAGCCGAAGGTCAAAAGCCGTTCAAGACTTTGCCGCGTACCTACAGACAGTCTGTGGCCCGTTGTACCCTCAGTGGGAACAGACCTTCGGTGAACTGCTCGACCCAGCGCCGAGTGCGGCCTCTCAAGTCGCTCCCTTCAAGTAGTTGATCTGAAAGGAGATTTTCGGGCGATTTGATTTATATAAGGGTTCTCAAGCGGGCTGAGCGCGGGGCACGAGCTGCATGCCAAGCTCAAAGGCCTTCTTGTTGAGACTGCGCACGACGCGCTCGCGGTAGCGCTCTTTGTAGTAGAGCTGGCCTTGAGCGGTGTATTCCTCACCCTTGGTGTGCATCAGGAGATCAACCGCGCGAGCTTGTGCAGGCTGCCGTCACTGCCTTGCCTTTGTCCATCCGGGCGCACATTCGCCGGTATCAGGCACCCAACCAAGGCCGATTTGCTGGCGCGGCAGGGCGGCGGCGGCGAGCTTCAAGGCCTGCGTGGCGCGGTTGACGCTGCGTTTGGTCGCCGCGCCGAGCACCTTGCCACCGCTGAACTTCGTGGCTGGGCACAGCCCGAGCCAGGAGGTGAAGTGCTTGACGGTGGCAAAGCGGCTCATGTCGGTGCCGATCTCGTTGATGACGGTCATCGCGGTGGTCACGTCGATGCCGTCGATGCGGGTCAGATCGACGCCGCAAACCTTGAACAGGTGTTCACGCGCGTCGAACTTGGGCGTATGGAGGGCGCGGCTGCGGCGCTTGCCAGCCGCAGGCGAGCCGGCATGCTTGTGCAGCTGCGCCATCGCGCGCCCGATCTCGATCTCGCTGTCGCACTCGGCGACCTGCGACACGCAGAAGTCGAACGCGGCAGCGCTTGGCGCAGCATGACGCCTGCCTTCAACCCGTTTTGCTTCTCATGAGCACCCCGGGTCCCTGACGGGACCCGGGGTTCGCGGAAAAACGCGACGGGCTGCCGAACCATCGACGGCTTGCGATTTTGTTCTCATGAGGGTGTGGCTGGCGCCACCGGGCGCCGGCGCCGCACAGCTCGCAGCTACAGTGCCGCGATGAGCATTTTTCCCGCCCCGCCCCTTGCCCGACTCGCCGGCCACGCGCTGGTCGAAGCGCTGGTCGCGCAAGGCGTGGGCCTTTGCTTTGGCGTGCCCGGCGAGAGCTATCTCGCCGTGCTCGACGGCTTTCTCGAACACCGCGAACGCATCCGCTTCATTACCTGCCGCCACGAAGGCGGCGCGGCGTTCATGGCCGAGGCGCACGGCAAGCTCACCGGGCGCCCGGGCGTCTGCTTCGTGACGCGCGGGCCCGGCGCCCTGAACGCCGCCATCGGCCTGCACACCGCGTTCCAGGATTCGACGCCGATGGTGCTTTTCGTCGGTCAAGTGGGCTCGGACGTGCGCGACCGCGAGGCCTTTCAGGAGCTCGATTACCGCGCCGTTTTCGGCCCCAACAGCGGCGGCCTCGCCAAGTGGGTGGGCGAGGTGCAAAGCGCCGAC
>JANOOW010000221.1:0-2221 GCA_031421555.1 Hyphomicrobiaceae bacterium
TGGCATGTGCTACGACCGCTACGTCGAATACGCGTTGGGCGTGCCGATGTATTTTGTCTACCGCGATGGCAACTACATCGACGTGGCAGGCGGCTCGTTCCGCGATTTCATGGCTGGCAAGCTGCCTCAGCTGCCTGGCGAGCGGGCCACGATCGACGACTGGTCGGATCATCTGACGACGCTGTTCCCGGAAGTACGCATGAAGCGTTTTCTCGAAATGCGCGGGGCCGACAGCGGTTCGCAAGAAAAAATTACGGCGCTGCCGGCATTCTGGGTCGGACTTTTGTACGACAACAACGCCCTCGATGCGGCTTGGGACATGGTCAAGGGCTGGTCGGAGGACGAACGGCAGGACTTGCGAAACGAGGTGCCGAAATATGCACTCCAGGGCCGCTTCCGCCGCATGAAGGTGCTCGATCTGGCGCGCGAGGCGATGAAGATTTCCCGGCACGGACTGGAAGCCCGTCGGAAAGCCGATAGCAAAGGCCGCGACGAGACTATGTATCTCGATTGCCTGCAGGAGATCGTCGACAGCGGCCGTACGACGGCCGACGACATGCTCCACAAGTTCAACACCGAGTGGAAGGGACGCGTCGACCCGGTCTTCGAGGAGTATGCGTATTAGGTGGGGCTGCACCGCGTGGTCGCAGTGGCCGTCTGAGTTCAGCCAGCGTTCATCGAACAGGCGTTAAGCCTTCCGCACGCAGATACCCCGACCGATGGAGAAGCGGCATGCACAGACAAGCGTTAGTCGCTTCAGGTATGCTTTTGAGTGTTTTGCTAGCTGCGGCCGCGCTCTTTGGCGACGCCAAATCATCGTGCGCGCTTGCGCAGGGCAACGCGTGTGCATCGGCTTGCCGCTCAGCCTACAACGACTGCCGGATCGCCACCAAGGGCAGTTCGAGCTGCGACGCGCAGTATCAATCGTGCCTGCAGGGTTGTGTGAAGCGCTGATCTAGTTTCTCTCAACTTGACATCACCCGCCTATTGCCGCGACCCTGGGCGAACCTTGCTTAGCGGATAGAGCGGAATGTCTGATCAAACATCCTTACCAGGTCATGCGCTGGTCATCGGTAGCGACGACGCGCCGAGCTACTGGCAACCGGTGCCGGCCAACGGTTTCGTCAGGAACATCCTCAACCAAAAGACGACCGGCGGCGAGACGAACTTCTCGCTCGGTACACAAACGGTTGCCCCGCAGTGCTTCATTCGTGAGCACACGCACAGCCACAATGAGGAAGTGGTTCACGTCATCGAGGGCCGCGGCATTGCCCGCATCGATGGCGTCGATCACCCGATGGAAGCCGGAACAACGGTGTACGTCGGCCGCAACCGGCGGCATCATTTTCTCAATCCGAACGATCAGCCACTCACGTTCATGGTGCTGATGATGCCGGGCGGGCTCGACCAGTTCTTCTCCGAGATCGGCCGCGAGCGCATTCCGGGCCAGCCGGCGCCCGAACCCTTCCCGAGGCCTGCCAACATCGCCGAAATCGAGGCGCGAACCGTATTCGGCTGGACCGACAAATCTTTCGACGGCAACGAGTGAGAACTAGATGACACTTTCCAGCGTGAAATTGGCCGACGGGGCCGAACTCTCGGCGCATGTCGATGGCAGCGGTCCAGATTTGATGCTCGTCACCGGCCTCGGTGGCACCGCGTCTTATTGGGATCCGGTTGTCGCGCCGCTTGCCAAGTCGTTCCGGCTTATCCGTTTCGATCAGCGCGGCATCGGAGCCAGTACGCGCGGGAGTGCTGCAACGACGATCGAGCAACTGGGGCTGGATAGTTTTGCGGTGCTGGAGTCGGTCGGATCTAAGCGGGCGACATTGCTCGGCCATTCTACCGGCGGCGTCATCTTGCAGGCGATGGCGCTGCACGACGAGAGCCGGATCGCAGGTCTCGTGCTGAGCGGCACGTGGGCCCGCCCGAACCGGTACATGACGGAATTGTTCAACTCCAGAACCGAGATCATGAAAGCGGTGCCGCGGGAATACTCAGCGATGGTCGGCTTCCTGGCTTACACCGCCGAGTGGTTGAACGCGAATTGGGCAAGCTTCGATGCCATGGTCGCGGGCGCGCCGTATACCGCGGCCCAGCAAGCCATCGTCGCGGAGCGCATCCGCGCGATCCTGGTGTTCGACCGGTCGAAGGATATTCACCGTATCAAGGTCCCGACGCTGGTGCAGGGCGCGGAAGATGATCTTATCGTGCCGGCCTT
>JANOOW010000222.1:0-1988 GCA_031421555.1 Hyphomicrobiaceae bacterium
CACATGCTTGTCGGACCGACCGAGCCAGCAGTCCACTGTTTCCGCCTCGCTCAAGATCCGATAGATCGACATCCCCGATACGCCGAGCGATCGCGCAACCGCAGTTGGCCCATTATCAATGCGACCACCATCTCCCGATCGATGCGAGCCTTACCCCAATGTATGCGCCAGCCTTCATGGCGCGGACGTCCAGGAAAGCACTGCTGCTGAGCGCAAGGTCAAGTTGATCTCGCCCGACGAAACCGACATGCAATATTGGATGTTCTGATGCCGTGACGGCCACCAGTCAGCCGTCTAGAAATGTCATTGCAGCCAAGTCAGAGGTTCCGTGGCCACAACCATCTCATCGGGCGCCGAAAAAGCTGCCTACATCGATCCGGAAGCCGACAAGCGCTATCCACTCGATCTGCCCAGATGGCGCTCGGAAACGGGCGCCCCGTTAATGATCAACGCGCTGCCCGGCATAAATCGCCTGGGCATAGATCGCAGCGAGCGCAGTCTTTGGCGATATCGCACGGCCTTCCCCGTTACCGTCGCTAAGCCGATCAGCATGGGCGAAGGATGTACGCCTCTCGTGCGCCGCTCATGGCAGGGAGGTGAAGCCCTATTCAAGCTGGAGTGGTTCTCGCCAACGGGAAGCTTTAAGGACCGCGGCGCCAGCGTAATGATGTCGATTTTGCGCGAGCAGGGGATCCGTTGCGTGCTTGAGGACAGCTCCGGCAATGGCGGCGCTGCGATCGCGGCCTATGCCAGTGCGGGAGGTATGAAAGCGAAGATCCTCACCCCTGCATCCACCCCGCCAGCCAAGACGGTTCAGATGCTCGCCTATGGCGCCGACGTCGAACTCATCCCCGGCACGCGCCAAGACACGGCGGATGAGGCTGAGCGGCAGGCCGCACACATCTTTTACGCGAGTCACAACTGGCATCCGTTCTTCTTGCAGGGCACCAAGACCCTTGCATACGAGTTGTGGGAGGACTTGGGTTTCTACGCGCCCGACAACGTGATCCTGCCGACGGGGGCCGGTAGCAATGTGCTCGGCTGCGATATCGGCTTCGACGAGCTTGTGCGTTGTGGCGAGATCATAAAGCGGCCCCGCTTATTCGCAGTCCAGCCAGCCAATTGCGCGCCGATCCATGCCGCGTTTATCTCGGGTGGGGCCGAGCTGGTGTCGATCGAGATAAGCCCGACAATCGCGGAAGGCACGGCTATCACTAGGCCGATCCGACTAAAGGCCGTGCTGGAGGCTATCCGCCGTTCAGGCGGATCGACTGTCACAGTGACAGAGGAGGAGATCATCGCATCTGTGCTCGATCTTGCTCGTATCGGTCTCTACGCCGAACCGACGAGCGCCGCAGCGGCTGCCGCGTACACTAGGCTTGTGGCCGCGGGTACGATTAAGCCACAGGAGACAACGGTCGTGGTGCTAACCGGTAGCGGCCTCAAGGCAACACAGCGGATCGGCGAGATCCTGGGCAGTTAAGTCTGAACCGATCACCCGAAGCGCTGAATATCATAAGGCGCAAGTGACACCGGCGGCATGCGGCCGGACGCGAGGTCGGCGATTATCCGACCGGTGACCGCGCCGAGCGTCAGCCCCAGATGCCCGTGGCCGAAGGCTAGATAGACGGAGGCAAAGCGCGGAGAACGGCAGATGACGGGTAGGCTGTCAGGCGTCGAAGGGCGGTGCTCCATCCATCGCGTCCGGTCCGCGCCACTGAGACCGGGCAGCATACGTTCGGCGATTTTGAGAAGGCGCTCCGCACGGGCATAGCGCGGCGGAGCGTCAAGCGTTGCAAGCTCGGCCGTACCGGCAATTCGCACGCCATCGACCATCGGCACAAGTCCGAAGCGGTAGTCACCCGAGAGCAGCGGCACGCGGAGATCGATGCCGGGTTTAGGCAGCATCAAATGATAACCCCGCTCGGTGTCTAGCGGCAGGTTGCAGGCGAGCTGCCGAGCCCACCGCTTCGAGAAGGCTCCGGTTG
>JANOOW010000223.1:0-2729 GCA_031421555.1 Hyphomicrobiaceae bacterium
CGGCGGGTGGTGTAGTGAATCAGCAATATCTCGCAGGCGCTTTTGAGCAGCGTCACCGCAGCGGCGGCAACCTTTTCCCTGTCGCGATACATTGAGCACGCGCTGCCGATCTTGTGGATAGCGTGTCCGTCGGCGGCCATCGTCATGGCAAGCCTTGCCGTTGTCGGCAAAGCTTGGCGAGCGTCCGTGTGCAGCACGACGTAATCGATCACGCGGGCGCAATCCTCCTCGGCGGCGTTGTCCGACATCTGACCGGGCGGCGTGCCTTCCGCGAAGCGCTGACCATAGGACGGCGTAACCGAGCGCCCCCGATAGGCGAGCTCGCGATGCCGAGCGAACCGCTTGCCGGCAGAGCATTCCTCATCGGTGATCTGTCGGCGACGGAGAAGGTCTCCGAAAATGTCCCGCACGGCGTGGGCACGGCGATCCGTCTGGCGATCGACGGTAGGCCCGTCAATGCCGAACGGCGCGTTGCGGATTCGCTCCGGTGTCGGTGCGATGTCGGCTTCTGTGTAGCTCATGACGGACCCTTTCGGGGGTGGAAACGCAAGCACACGTAATCACTCAACCGCGACGGACGACCTTGACCTTCTTCGACGTCCGCTGACGGATGGCCTTGCTGGCGTCCATCTTCGGCTTCGCTGCGACAACTCGGGTGCGCCCGTCCTTGACGACGAGCCGCACCTTCACTGACTTTCCGGACATGTCGCCTCCACGGGGACTCGGCGAATGCCGGCATTGCGACGCGATGCGATCGGGTTGACTTCGATCGCCGCTGCGAGCGCTGCCGCTTCCGCCATGCTGACCATGACGTGCGTGTGTCCAGCGTCCGCCATGAGCGCCATTCTCTGGCGCAGGGATGCCGCGTCGATCATCGAAGCGCCTCCCCGAACGCCTCGGGCCGCAAGGCCGCGAACGGAATGCCGTGCACGTTCCCGGTCGACGCGCACAACGGGCGCCGCGTGTCGATCTCTTCCATGATCGAGGACAGGTGCACTACGCCCCCATCCCGCTCGATCCGATCGAGGATGCGGTGTGCCCGCCATTCCGTGTCGCTCAACATTGTGCTGTTCATCGCTCGCCCCCTGCCGCTGCCGTTTTGTAATCGTTCCGCACCGGGTTGCCGGACGCGCTGGAATTGGCTCCCCCGGCCCGCTTGATGTCCCCCAAGACCTCGCTGTAGACGCCCCGGACATGATCGCGGATGGCCCCGCAGACGCGCTTGCTGTCGGCCCAGCTCAGCCAGTTCAGCCAGCGCTTCTGCAGCGCCGCCAGATCGCGCTCGCGGCGGAAATCGGCTATCCACGAGGCGCTGTGTTGCGCGATGTCGCGAGCTTCGTCGGGCGAGGAAAAGCGCTCACGCATCGGTGGCCTCCATCGTCATCAATTGCTGCAGGGTCCCGTAGGCCTCGGCATCGCCGCACAGGGCTCGCCCGATCGCGGCGTCCGTCAATCCAGGCAGCCGGCCGCGCAGATTTTTCCGGACGAGGCTTTGCAACAGCGCAGAAGGGTCTCTCGGGCGCGATCGAGCCACCGTCGCGATCAATTCGTCGACGTCGAGCCCGAGGCCTTCGGCGCGAGCGATCAACCTCGGGTCGATCGGCTGAACGCTTGGCTGCTCTTCACGTCCAATTTCACTTCCAAAATCCTCGTCGAAATTTTCCCCTTTTTCTGTTTCTGAATCTGTATCTGAATCTGTTCTGTTCTGTTCTGGTGCCGTTACAGTCGCCGTTACTGTAACGTTACATTCCGTATTTCTCTTTTTCTCCCGATGCTTGCGGACTCGCTCCACGCTTTTGTCGGAGATGAACTGGCGCGCGCTCCAATTGTGCATTTCACGGGTGCCGTTTGGTGAGATATCCACAAGGCCAGCGAGGATCAAATCATCGATTTGCTGCCCAGCATCGTGGATCGAAAGCCGCAACCGATAGGCGATGTCATCGATCGATTTTGGCAACTTCCCACTCGTCGCTGACGCGAGGCAGAGCAGGTTGACCCACGTTTTGAAGAGTGCGGGCGACAGCCTCTGCACTTTCGGATCGTCGAGCATTTCCGCGTACAGCCTGAACCACCTACTGATGCTCATTTGCACACCCCGAAAGCTGATCTCTTCTCAGCGTCTTGACATTCAGTCTTGAAACTGCCGTGCGTCTCTGCTATATTCATTTTCAAGCGGACCCCATGCCGCGAGTTTCTCGTGTTTGGGCACCGCACGCCCACAAACGGCCCGCTCAACCTCCCCGGATGAGCGGGCCGTCGCGTTTCAGGTCCAGGCGAGCGTCGGCATCAATTGAGGGACCGGCGCGGATGCTGCGGCCGTGTCGCGCTTGCGCACCGGAATGCCGACGTAGGCGATGGCGTGATGACGATCGCAGTAGGAGCTGCCCATCCGCTTCGGCGCGCCGCAGCAGCCCAAATTGACGGGCTCGCCGATGATCCAGGTGCACTGGTTGGGCTCGGCATCGATCAGCGAGACCGTCGCGACGTCCGTGGACGCTGCATCCGCCGCCAGCGCCGCGCGTGTGGCCGGGTCGATCTTGGGATTGAATTTAGGCGCTGCTGCCTTCTTGGCCTGCCGCGTCGCCTCCCGCTTGGATTGTCGATCCTCGGATCGGGTCATGGCGAGCTGGAGGCGATCTTCCGTCGAGGATCGGGTCAGCCCCATTCGATACCATTTTCCGATCACCGCCGACCGGCTCGACAAGCCGAGCGCCTCGGCCGTCTGCCCC
>JANOOW010000224.1:0-5040 GCA_031421555.1 Hyphomicrobiaceae bacterium
GCCGGCGTCGTACGTGACTATGGCATGACCGAGCGGCGCGAGCAGGCCCCCGCCGACAGTCAGGCCGCGCACGATGTGTCGATATGAGCTGCAACGCGCTCGTCAGATGCGAGCGTAAGCGCGCCTATCTGCTGGCACGAAATGGAGGAGCGTGACGAGACACTCTTGAAATGAGACCGAGATCATCTTCAATTCTCGCAGTTCGCGTGAATATGCTTCAACACTTGGCTGACGCGTGCATCCAAGTTTCTAACTCGACCCGAGCGGCCCCGTCGTGCCCCTAAACGGCCTCGGGCTTCGCACTCGTCGGTACGGGCGGCTCTCGTACCACAGCTGTCCCAGCCACCCGATCGTAATAGGGATCTTGTTTTAATATCAAAGTCCTGAGTATCCACAACCAAAACCCGATAGCTATTCCGAAGGCGACAAGGACGTACAAGGGCACACCGGAAATGCTCGTTGCTTGAGTTGCCGCGTAGGTAAACGCAATCGTGAGCGGAACGCCAGGAAGCGAGACCAGCAACGATCTGTACAAGATACGCCAGAATGCGACGCCGCGCCGGGTCGGCTCAGACGTCGTTATCAGGCGGGTTTTTGTGAAGCGCATGCCGATCGTCTTGCCGAATTGAAGAAGGGCGACACAAAGGTAAACTGTAAAAATCACAGATGAGACCCAACCCCATTCTACGGGTGGCATCGATGAGCCAACGTTGACGGGGTATCTTTGCCAGATGTTGGTTGACATGCCCGGGGCTTGTGTGAATTTACCGAATACAAAAGCACGCGCATGCGCCAAGCCAAATAACGTCGTGGAACAATCGTGCGCATAATTCCAATCAGGCATTAGCGTTGTTGAAAGCTTAGAAGCGAGCTTGCTCGCATCATCCGCACTGAGCGATCGACACACCTGGAACGGAAACCCGCCGAAGCTACTTTGAATTCGGCCGTCGCTGTACGCGTACAGAACGACGGCAAGCACCTGCAGCGGGATCGTCATGATGAAATAATCGAGCGTTAGTGAGCCGAAACGCCGCCAGAACCCGGCCCGCGGAAGACCGGTTTGCTCATCGACCGGCGTTATGTTTGACATCGCATCCGTTCCATCCTGGCTAACCACATTTACTCGACCGGCAACGAGCGGAGCTGAGACTCCCGTTTCTGCGATCGATCTAGCCCGGCTTAGCCCCGCACCAGCTCTCCCGACAAACCCTTCGCGATCAGAGCACGCGTTTCGCTGATGCCGTAGAGTGCGATGAACGAGCCGAAACGCGGGCCTTGCGAGGAGCCGAGCAGCACTTCGTAGATCGCCTGAAACCACGAACGCAGCGTCTCCTTCGTGTAACCGTTCGACTTACCCGCCTCGAACACGATGTTCTGAAGTTCTTCCGCCGTGGCATGCGGTGCAACCCCGGAGAGTGCCGTATCAAGCGCTGACAACGCGGCACGCTCCTGGTCGCTTGCCGCGCGGAACACCTTTTTCGGCTTCTCGAACGCCGCGTAATAACTGATCGCGTAGCCGACCAACCGGTCGAGCAGCGGATGGCCTTCCGGCGTCGCGTCGGGCGCCAACCGGCGGATGAAACCCCACAGCTGCGCCTTTTCCGCCGAGTTGGTCGCCGCCACCAGATTGAGCAGAAGCGCAAACGTGATCGGCAGTTCAGCCTGCGGCGGGTGTCCACTGTGGATATGCCAAACCGGGTTGTCCACCTGGGCGGCCTGCGCTTCGGCCGGGTACTTCGACAGGAACGTCAGATAGTCGTCGACCGTGCGTGGGATCACATCGAAGTGCAGCTTCTTCGCCGACTTGGGCCGCTGATACATGTACGCCGACAAACTCTCGGGTGGCGCATAGGTCAGCCACTCTTCGATAGTGAGCCCATTGCCTTTGCTCTTCGAAATCTTCTGGCCGTTTTCGTCGAGGAACAGCTCGTAATTGAAACCTTCAGGCGGCGTCGAACCCAGCGCCTTCACGATGCGCGACGACAGAGTCACGCTATCGATCAGATCCTTGCCGGCCATCTCGTAATCGACACCAAGCGCGCACCAGCGCATCGCCCAATCGGCCTTCCACTGACACTTGACATGCCCCCCGGTGACGAGCGTCGTCACCTGCTCTTTAGTGGCTGGATCGACATAGGTGATAGTGCCGGCCGCAACGTCGCGCGCGATCATCGGCACTTGCAGCACACGGCCGGTGCGTGGACACACAGGCAGGAACGGGGAGTACGTCGCCTGGCGCTCCGGCCCGAGCGTCGGCAGGATAATCGCCATCACATCGTCGTAGACGGCGAGCATCCGCAGCAGCGTCGCGTCGAACATGCCGGACTTGTAGCAGCCGGTCGCGGAGAAGAACTCATACTGGAAGCCGAACTGATCGAGAAACGCCCGCAGCCGCGCGTTGTTGTGAGCAGCGAAACTCGGATATTCGTTCGAAAACGGATCCGGCACGCTGGTCAGCGGCATGTCGAGATAGTCCTTCAACATGTCCTTGTTGGGCACGTTGTCGGGCACCTTACGTAGGCCGTCCATGTCGTCGGAGAAACAGATCAACCGCGTCTTGATGCGGCCGCCGGTGAGCACTTCGAACGCATGGCGTACCATCGTCGTGCGCGAAACTTCGCCGAACGTGCCGATGTGCGGCAGGCCCGATGGTCCGTAGCCGGTCTCGAAGATGACCTCCTTGGAGGCGGCAACACCCATCTTCTCCAGCCGCTGCAGCAGCCGGCGCGCCTCCTCGAACGGCCACGCTTTCGACGTCGCCGCTGCGGCAACGAATTCCGGATCAAAATCTACTGAAGCGGCGGTAGCGGCGGCCATGATGTTATGCGCTCGATTGGTGCATTGCGGGAGCACCCGTGTAGCGACTAATTGCTGAGACTGAAAGAGCTAGCCACTTCGCAATCAGCCTGTGGGTGTGCCACCTCGCCCACACAAGCCAAGAAACCGTCGATTGCCCCATTTCGGCTGATGCATTCATGGTAGTTTAACGGTCGGGATTGCAACGTGACGCTTGCGCGCTCGCGCGCTTCTGAACGCCTGCCAATGAGGAGATTTGACATGCGTCTCATCGCAACCATCGCCGTTTCGCTCACAGCGATCACCCTATCAGCACTCAGCGCCTACGCGGGCGGTCCGTACCGCGGCTATGGAAACGGTGGCGAGGGGGTCGTCACCACTGAAAGCCGCTTCGGACACGGTATCGTCTCCGGTCCGGTGCGGATCGCACGCGCGGGCAATCGCGAAGTGCGCTTGCCAGGCGGCACCTGGATCTCATGCAGCCGCAGTTGCGCGGAAACGCTGCGTGTCGAAAGCGTCGATTTCTGGGAAAACAAGGGCGCGGGCCAGCATAACCGCATCGACAACGAATGCGGCATCTTCGGCTGCCTGGGTGGCCGGTACCGGTATTGATCGACGGCTTCTCGGAATCAAAACCTGCCTGTTCTGATCTGACTAAAAAGAGTAGGATCAACCAAGCTGTGCGATGTGTATCGCCCCGCAGGTGCTGGTCATGGTCGTTCTCGAAGCCTCAACCCGGCCGAAAAACCGTTTGCTGGCGTCGCTGACGCAGGCGGATTACGGCTTGATTCGGCCCCATCTCCAGCCCGTGGAGCTCAGCTACCGGCGCGTGCTGTACCCAGCAAACCGCCCGATCCCGTTCGTCTACTTCTTCGAGACCGGCGTCGCCTCGCTGGTCAATACGATGAAGAATGGCGCAGCCTCCGAGGTTGGAACGATCGGGAACGAAGGCATCGTCGGCTTGCCGGTGGTACTTGGCGACAAACGCGCGCCGACAACCGTTTACGTGCAGGTTCCGGGCATCGGTTTGCGAATGCCATCGGATATTTTCTGGGACGCGATGGAGCAAAGTTCCACACTCAGGAAATTGCTGCTTCACTACGCCCACGCCTTTTTCAATCAAGTCGCGCAGTCGGCGGCATGCGCCCATCATCATGCGTTGGAGCAACGCTGTTGCCGCTGGCTGTTGATGACGCACGACCGCATGGACGCGGACGAGTTTCTGCTGACGCAGGAGTTTCTCGCCATGATGCTCGGCATCAGGAGCCGTCCTGCGGTTACGGTCGCGGCTGGCGCCCTGCAGCGCGCCGGGCTCATTCACTACCGGCGCGGCCACGTGACCATCCTCGATCGCGGAGGCCTGAAACTGCGCTCCTGCGAGTGCTACGAGATCAGCAAGCGCGAGTTCGACCGGTTGCTGGGGCCGTAGTTGAGTGCGATGGGGGGAGCTGGGGTAAATCTACGCTGCCCTTGCCGGCCGCTTACCGCTGGAAGCCGCTTTACGTGCTGGCTTGATGGCTTCGATCTTAAAGCTGACTTTTTGCCCTAACGCACGCAGCAGGCGGATAAGTTGATCGATCGAGAAACCGTAAAGATCACCACGCACCAGGCGCGATACTTTCGGCTGGTCGACACCCAAGACCTTAGCGGCGGCTGCCTGGGTTAGGCTCCGCTGCTTGATGAGAGCTGCGATCGCGATGGCTAGATCGGCCTTGATCAAAAGCTCGTCGGCATCCTCGAATCCCATGTCGCCAAACACGTTGCCACTGCTCTGCGTAACGCGGCCGTCATCTGTTGTCATTGGCATCTATCCTTTTGTTCTTCGATCCATTCCTGATGTTCTTGCTCGGCGCGCTTCAATCGCGCCCTAATGCGGTCGATGTCAGGTTTAGGCGTCGCGATGCCCGTCTTCGATTTCTTCTGAAAAACGTCCAACACATACAAGCGACCGCCAAGACGGACCGTGTAAACAGCCCGGAATGTATCGCCATCATCGTTCGCCACCACCTCCAGAACACCGGCACCAGCAAAACCTTTCAAAGGTTTTGCGTCCGGATGCTTGCCTCCCATTTGCGCGGTACGAAGTGCAAAGCCAAAAATTCGCTGCACGCCGTTCGGCAACTTGCAGATGTCGTCTCTTGAAGAGGCAATCCAAATCAGCGGCTTCGCCTCCAAGCTAGCCGATGCGGGCAACGTTGCTTTAAGCATTTATGAAAAATATACCTAAACTAGCATAATATTGCA